>DASVYO010000040.1:0-30865 GCA_036392135.1 Solirubrobacteraceae bacterium | reverse complement strand
CGGCGGCCACGCCGCCGGTCCCCCGACGGCCGCGGGCCGTCGGCTCGGCAGCAACGGGCTCCACCGTCCGGGTGCGTCTCGGGAGCAGCACGTTGACGAGCAGGATCGCGGCGGAGACCCCCCAGGCCAGCTCGGTCAGATGGTTGGCGGAGGGCAGGCCGAGCACGTTGCCGTGATTGAGCAGCGCGATGATCGCCGCCGCCGCCAGCACCACGCCGACGATCAGGCTCATCGTCTTGGCCAGCAGATGCTGCGCGGCGCCGAACAGCAGCAGACCACCGGCGATGGCGGTCAGCATGCCGGTCCAGCCGTTGCCACCGAACAGACCGAATAGGACCTTGCCCTTGACAGTCGCCGTTCCGCTCGGGAAGTTCGAGAACTTCGGGAAGTAGTGCTGCTTGTAGATGAAGTACAGACCCACGGCCAGCAGAATGGTGCCGAGCACCAGCGCCGGCCCGCGCGAAAGGCTGGGGCCCTTCTCAACTATGGGTTCGGTTCGCGGCCCGGTCCGCCGCTCCGTGGTTACAGACATTGTTCAGACCTCCCTTGACGTCCGGTGTGATGAGCCGCACCGGACCAGCGACCCATGGGCCGCCGAATGGATGGACGTATCTTTAGCTCGCCAGAGACGGTGGCTCCTCCTCCCGGTTCTCCGAGCCTGCGGATAGGGTTTGACTACCCCTAAGCGGGGTTCACCACACTCTCGGCACGCCCGGCCGCAGCGTTCCGAGGTCAGCTATCTCCCACCGACGAAGCTGGCACGGATTCCCGACCACCGCGCTCGGATTTAGCGGCGCACGTGGTACGGTACAGGTGTCCGTCGCGTTCCCTCGAGGGTTGGCGATCGTGCGCCCGCCTGGTTCTTCCTGACCTCTCCGCCCGCGAGCGCCCCGCCTGAGAGGCACGCGAGGAGGTTCGATGGATGCTGTGAGCGCACCCGCACGGAGGTCGCGGCGCGAACTGTGGGGACAGGCCAGTACCGACCGCCCGCCGAATCACCGGTGGGCAGGCGCGTCGAGCAGCCCACCCGGCGCATTGCTGCGTGTGGCGATGCTCGCGCCACCTTGGATCCCCGTCCCCGCGCCCGGATACGGCGGCGTAGAGTCGGTCGTCAGCACGCTCACGGAGGCGCTGGTTCGCCGCGGGCACGAGGTGACGCTGTTCTGCGCTCCGGGTTCGGCGTCCGGCGCGACCGTCGTGACTCTGCTCGACGAGTCCCACCCCGACGAAATCGAGCGCTCGCTGTACGAGGTCGACCACGTCGGCCTCGCGTTTGATGAGATCGACCTCGCCAGGGGCGGCGAGCCGTTCGACATCGTGCACGACCACTGCGGCTTCACGGGACTGGCGATGGCGAATCGGCTCGACACCCCGCTCGTGCATACGTTGCACGGGCCGTTCACCGCCGAGACCGCTGCCTTCTACGCCCGCCACGGCCACAAGGCAGCGCTCGTCGGCATCAGCCGGGCTCAGCTTTCATCCGCTCCGCCCGGGCTCGGCCCGATCGGCACGATTCCCAACCCGATCGACCTGCGGGCCTGGCCACTGGAGGAGCGCAAGGCCGACTACCTCCTCTGGATCGGCAGGATGACGCCGCAGAAGGGACCCCACCGCGCGATCGCGGCCGCTCTCGCAGCTGACGTGCCGCTGGTGTTGGCCGGGGTGATCCAGCCCGGACAGCAGGCGTTCTTCGACCGTGAGGTCGCTCCTCACATTGATGGCGAGCGTGTCCGCTTTCTCGGGGAGGTCGGTGGGTCGGCCAAGCGCTCGTTGTTCGCCCGCGCCCGCGCACTGCTGATGCCGATCCGCTGGAACGAACCGTTCGGGATGGTTATGGTCGAGGCGCTCGCCTGCGGAACGCCGGTGATCGCATTTCCCGAGGGCGCGGCCCGCGAGCTGGTGATTGACGGCAAGACCGGCTTCCTGGTGGATGACGAGCGGGCGATGGGAGTCGCGGTCGGCCGGCTGCCACAAATCCAACCGCGAGATTGCCGCGCCTGGGTGCGACATCACTGCGACGTCGACGTCGTCGCCGCCGCCTACGAACGAACCTATCGGTCGGTTGCGGCCCGTCGCGTGACCCGGGCGCTCGCCGGTGTCTGAACGGACCCTGAGCGTCCTGGACGGAAGCACGTTCGTCGTCGGTGACAGGCTCGGCGACGTCCTCGCCGACGAAGGACGTGAGCACGGCTTCTTCTCGGCGGACACCCGCTTCATCTCGCGCTGGGCCCTGCGCGTGGGGTCGGCTCCGCTGCAGTTGCTCAACCTCCACCAGAGCGCGCACTTCGACGCCCAGTTCTTCCTGACGCCAACCGTCGGACCTGAGGAGCAGACGCCGTACTCGATCGTGCGCCGCCGCCTCGTCGACCACGTGTGGATGGAGGAGGTCACGGTGACGAACCACCTGCACCAGACCAGCCGTCTGCATGTGGCCCTGGAAGTCGACGCCGACTTCGCCGACCTGTTCGAAGTCAAGGACGGCGTCGTGGCCGAGCGAGAGGTGACCTGCGCCCACGACGACTCCACCCTGACTTTGAGCTACGAACGTGAGTCATTTTGCCGCTCGGTCACGATCACGGCCAGCTCGCCAGCGGTCATCACCCGCTCCGGCTTCGCCTACACCCTTCAGCTCGCGGCCGGTGAGCAGTGGTCGACCAGCTTCATGGTCTGCCCGCACGCCGCGCAGCCGGGGATCAGCTTTGCCCCGCGCGAGCCCCGCGGCACGCTCGCGGAGTTGCGAGACGAGAAGTCGGCAGAGCTCGAGACATGGCTGGCCGGCGCCCCGAGACTCGAGGCGAGCGATCCGGCGCTCCTGCGCACCTATCGCGCGAGCCTCAGCGATCTCGGCGCGCTGCGGATGCACCCCGACCTCACCGAGGGCGCCACACTGCCCGCGGCCGGACTGCCATGGTTCATGGCGCTCTTCGGTCGCGACAGCCTGATTACGAGCTTCCAGGCGCTGCCGTACCTGCCCGGGTTGGCGGCCACCACCCTCCGGGCGCTCGCCGCCCGCCAGGCGACGGTGCGAGATGACTTCCACGAGCGGGAGCCCGGGAAGATCCTGCATGAGCTGCGCTTCGGAGAGCTGACCGCAAGTGGCGCACGACCCCACTCCCCATACTTCGGGACGGCCGACGCGACGCCTCTGTTCCTGGTCCTCCTGGATGAGTACCACCGTTGGTCCGGTGACGACAAACTGGTCCGCGACCTGGAGGCCAACGCCCGCGCAGCCCTGGCCTGGATCGACGACAGCGGCGACCGGGACGGCGATGGCTACGTCGAGTACGAATGTCGCAATCCGACGACCGGCCTGGTCAACCAGTGCTGGAAGGACAGCTGGAACGCGATCCAATTCGCGGACGGCACGCTCGCCCGGGGACCGATCGCCACCTGCGAGATCCAGGGCTATGTCTACGACGCGCAACGGCGCTGCGCCCGCCTGGCTCGCGAGGTATGGGGCGACGAGGGGCTGGCCGTCGAGCTCGAGAGACGCGCCGGCGATCTGCGGGCGAGGTTCCGTCGCGACTTCTGGATCCCCGAACGCGGCTGCCACGCGCTCGCCCTCGACGCCACCAAGCGACGAGTGGATAGCCTGAGCTCCAACATCGGTCACCTGCTGTGGTCGGGAATCCTCGACGACCGGGACGCCGCGGCAACGGCCGAGCGGCTACTTGACGAGCAGCTCTACTCGGGGTGGGGCGTCCGTACCCTCGGGGCACATGAGGCCGGCTACAACCCGCTCGGCTACCACACCGGGACGATCTGGCCGCACGACAACTCGCTGATCGCCGCCGGCCTTGCGCGGTACGGTCACCACGAGGCCGCGTCCACGATGGCTGCGGCGATCCTCGCCGCTGCGCCGTACTTCGAGTATCGCCTGCCCGAGGTCTTCGCCGGCTTCCCCCGAACGCTGACATCGGTCCCCGTGGCGTTCCCCACGGCGTCTCGTCCCCAGGCCTGGGCCGCCGGAGCTCCGCTGCTGCTTCTGACCACGCTCCTCAATCTCCATCCTGGATGCAACGAGGCCGAGGTCGACCTACCGCTGTCGCTCGGCCATATCGCCATCAGGCGACCGCCGGGTCACTCGTCCCGGGCTCTCGAAAGGACTGCGGTGTAAGAGATGGAAGACGGCGAGATCAACGCACTGGTCACCAGATTGTCGCGTCCACACTCGTCGGGAGGCGTGGTCATCGAGCGTGCCGGTCGGCGCGCTGGACTGACCCGATCCCGCTCTTGACGGCGGCGCGGGTCAGCACCCGGATTTCCGCGCCCGGGGGACAGCGTATTCGCGTCAAGCGCTTGTTCCCGTGCCGTGGACTCGCTCCTCGGACCGGTCGGCGGCGATCAGGATCTCGAGCAGCTGTCCGACGTTCCGTTCGGGCGCGATCGGATCATGCAGCGGGACCTCGGCGTTGATCGTGTAATGGTTGCGGCGCCCGTCTCGCCGGCGGGTGATGTACCCAGCAGCGGCCAGCTCGACGACGATGCCGTGGGCGGCCCGCTCGGTGATCCCGACCCGCTCGCCGATCTCACGCAGGCGGACACCTGGGTCCTGGCCGATGCAGACCAATACGCGGGCGTGATTGGTCAGGAACGTCCAGCTGGGCGTGGCATGGCGGTCATTCACGGGCGCTAGAATAGCTCTCCTAAGAAGAAGGATTCTAGAAATAGCCTTCTGGCTATCGTTTGGGCAAGCGCTGTGGCCGAGCCCGATGCGGTTCTTATCCATGCGCCCTGACCCACACCCGCTCGGGAGCCCGGAGCAAGCCCAGCGCGACACGACTCGAGGAGACACTGATGGCAGCCAAGCACAAGATGACCGTGTCCACACAACCGATGAGCCGACGGCCCAGTGGCGCCGAAAGGCGGGCTGCGCAGGCCGAGTCGCTGGCTAACCGGCAGGCCGAGCTCAAGCAAGAAGCAGCTGCACGCCGCGGCGAACGCGCCGGGAAGAGCTCTGCGGGCGCACCCACTACGCGCACGGTCTAGCCCGTCCAGGTCGAGCGTTACCGGTGTGGGCAGACCGCATCGCCCGCTCGCTGAGCGGATCGGCGTAGCGCCCCTAAGCCAGCCGGTGCCGGTATGCGTAGCGGACGGCTTGCGCGCGGTCACGGGCGCCGGTCTTGAAGAAGATCCGGTTGATGTGGGTCTTGACGGTCGCGCTGCTGAGGACGAGAGGTAATCGGTAGTTCTCATGGCCGCCATGTTCTGCTTCTGGCGCCCGCGTGTCGTCGGCCCGGGGGTTGAACCGCGGGTTGATTTCCGATCTCAACCCTTGAGTTGATCAGGGGTCGGGCGACCGGAATGAACGCCCTCCGCGTTCAGTTGCGGCCTGTGAGGGTGGGCGTCAGGGACGCTGGGAGGCCTGGAAGCAGGCGACGTCGTACTGTGCGCGGGGGCGATCTGGAAGAGTCTCCGAGCAATCCGTCGCGTTTCGCGCCGCCTCAGAAAGGAACCAAGCGATGGACTTCGCACTGACTGACCGGGCCAGAGACTTCCAGGAGCGCCTCTCGGCGTTCATGGACGACCGCGTCTACCCGGCCGAAGTCGTGTACGAGCAGCAACTGGCGGACGCGGGCACACCGCACGCCCACCCGCCGATCCTCGAGGAGCTGAAGCACGAGGCGCGCAGCCGCGGGCTGTGGAACCTGTTCCTAGGTGACGAGCAGCACGGTGCCGGCCTCTCGAACTGCGACTACGCGCCGCTGGCCGAGATCATGGGCCGCTCGCGGATCGCCTCGGAAGCGTGCAACTGCTCCGCGCCGGACACCGGCAACATGGAGGTGCTGCACCAGTTCGGTACGCCCGAGCAGAAGGACCGGTGGCTCACGCCGCTGCTCGACGGGGAGATCCGCTCCGCGTTCTGCATGACCGAGCCTGATGTCGCGTCCTCGGACGCAACCAACATTCGCATGCGCATCGAGCGCGACGGCGACCACTACATCCTCAACGGGCGCAAGTGGTGGACCACCAATGCGCTGCACCCCAACCTGCGGATCCTGATCCTGATGGGCAAGACCGATCCGGACGCCACCACCTACCAGCAGCAGTCGATGATCCTCGTCCCGGCCGACGCCCCTGGGGTCAAGGTCGAGCGCAACCTGTCGGTGTTCGGCTACGACGACCCCGAGGGGCACGGCGAGCTGTCGTTCACCGACGTCCGCGTCCCGGCCGACAACATCCTCGCCGGCGAGGGCATGGGCTTCCTGATCGCCCAGGCCCGCCTCGGCCCGGGCCGGATCCACCACTGCATGCGCGCGATCGGCGTCGCCGAACGGGCGCTCGAGCTGATGTGCGTCCGCGCCGACCAACGCGAGGCGTTCGGCCACCCGATCAGCCACTACGCCAACATCCGCGACTGGATCGCCGAGAGCCGGATCGAGCTCGAGATGGCGCGCCTGCTGGTGATGAAGACGGCGTGGCTGATGGACACCGTCGGTAACCGGCACGCCCGAATCGAGATCTCCGGCATCAAGTTCGCCATCCCCAACATCTGCCTGAAGATCGTCGACCGCGCCATCCAGGTCCACGGCGGCGGCGGTCTCACCAACGACTATCCACTCGCGGCCATGTATGCCGGCCTGCGCACCCTGCGCCTCGCTGACGGACCCGACGAGGTCCACAAGCTGTCGCTCGCCCGCCAGGAACTCCGCCGCCAGCGCGAACGACGCAGTGACACCGCGGAGCGGCATACCCGTCGGTGAACCCGCCGCGCCGGCCTCGCGGAGAGCCGAAGCTCAGCGACGACGCGGAAAGTCCTGCTAATCGCCTCTTTCTCCGGAGGGTGAGCGAGGGGACTCGAACCCCCGACCGCCTGGACCACAACCAGGAGCTCTACCAACTGAGCTACGCCCACCGTGGGATAGCTGAATCTACCAGCGCGCCCGAGACCGCGATCTCGCAGTGGTCATCGGCGGTTAGGAGCGCCTGAGTCGGCGTCAGGACGATGGCCTCGCGGTCGGGCTGATCATGCGCCGGCCTCCCCGTCCAGTTCCACGGGGTCGTGCGCGCAGAACAGGCGTACCTCGCTGCCGTGGGAGCGGGCGAGCTCGCGCAGTCGCTCCTGATTGGCGACACGGGCCCTGGCGTCGGCAGCCATCAGCTTCTGGAAGGCGCCCAATCCGGGTGGGCAGGAGTGAGGCGTCTTGATCTCGTTGTGGTTGAAGTAGCCGTCGCCGCAGTGCAGCAGCCAGCCGTCACCGTCACGCACGGCAATCGCCGCATGCCCGCGCGAGTGACCGACGAGCGGGATCAAGAGGATCTCCGGCTCGATGTCCGGGAGAACCCGGATGCTCTCAAAGCCGAACCAGGCGTCCCCGTCCACCTCGTGGGGGTGCCACTTCGGCCGATGGTCGAAGTGGCACCGGGGGTAGCGGGCACGGTCGCGCAGGCTCGGCCGGACCGCCGCATCGTATTCGGGCGTGAAGACGTGGACCGCGGCGCCGGGGAAGTCGGGGAGGCCGCCGGCATGATCGAGGTCGAGGTGGGTGCAGGCGATGTCGCGGACGTCCGCGGGGTCGAAGCCAAGCCGGCGGACATGCTCGACGGCCGCCTCCGAGGTATCGCCGGACGGCCGGAAGGCGGCCGAGAACGGCACGCCGAGACGGCGGTAGGGGTGGGTGAGGTCCTCGATCCCCATCCCGGTGTCGACCAGCACGAGCGAATCGGCCGTCTCAACCAACAGGCAGTGGCAGACGATCCTGGCGCCCGTCCAGCCGCCCACGCCACTGACGAGCCTGCCACCGTAGGGGCACATCGTCCCGCAGTTCAGGTGATGAATCCTCACCGCCGGCAGCCTCTCACAGATCAGGCGGCGAGGTTTCAGTCCAGACGAGGTCATGTCGATCCAGGCGTCACTTCGAGGTGAGGACCTTGACGCGCCTCCGGTGCCGCGAAACGATTCGGGTTTGCGGGTCGATGGGCAAACCCACGTTGTCTCTGAAATCGCTCGATTGCGGATCTTGATCGGTCGCGAGGCCGCCGCGGTTGACAAGACGCTGAGAGACCATCCGTCCGGGGCTGAGGGTGCCCATCCACGATGGGGACGGGTGGAGCACAAAGAGCTCAGCCGGCAACTCGGCGCGCTTCATGACCGGGTGGCTCGGGCGCCATCCCGCACTCAAGATGACCACGAGCTGCGCGCCGAGTTCGCGACGCTGCTGTCGTTTGCCCAGACCCTTCGGACCGATGCCGAGAACTGGCGGACCGCGTTTGAGGACGGGCTCAGAGAACTCGAGCGACAGGAGGCCGCCGCGGGTGAAGCACGCGCGCGGTCGGCCGCTGAGCGCGAGACGCTCATGCGACGGCGAGACGCTCTCAGGTTCGCGATTGAGAACACGGCCGGACGTATCGCGCAGGAGAACGGCGGCGATTGTCGCAACACGCTGCCGGTCTTGAGGCTTGGCGAAGGTCTCACCGTCTGCTCGGTGACCGTCTTGAGCCCGCGGAAGAGGTTTCGCCGCCGGCCCGACTGGCTCGTGACGCTCAATGACTCTCGCAGCCAGGTGCGCGTCATACGCAGCTACTGAGCAGGCCCGACGGCTCGAGCCCACGGCTTCAGCGAAACGGTTGCGGACGTCAAGGCAAATCGACGACGCCCCCGGCAGGACTCGAACCTGCGACCCACGGCTTAGAAGGCCGTCGCTCTATCCAGCTGAGCTACGGGGGCCTCGCGAGCAGAGTAACGGCGCGGTCGGGGGCGTGGCCAAGCTCCGGTCCGACGTCCCCCGAGCTGCTGGCCGCGGGCGCGGTCCGGAGCCTGTCGGCCCGAAGCCTGGTCCAAGCCGTCGGTTAGTCGGGGCGCCCGGATTTGAACCGGGGATCTCAGCCACCCAAAGGCTGCGCGTTACCAGGCTACGCCACGCCCCGTCACGGACACGCGAGTGTACCCGCAGCCACCCCCGATCCGGTCGATCCGGGCCTGCGGTCGGGCTCGCAGCTGAGCGCGCGGGCTCGAACCTGAGCGGCCGAATCCGGTCCGGACCGGCCGGCATCGGCCGAACCAGGTCGAGTAGCCTCGAGTTGCAGATGGCCGAGATCCAGCCTCTGCGCGCGCTGCGCTACGACCTCGAGCGGACCGGTGGGCTGCAGCCAGTCGTGGCGCCGCCCTATGACGTGATCGACGCCGCGCAGCGGGCCGAGCTCGAGGCCCGCTCGCCCTACAACGTGGTCCGTATCGACCTGCCCGAAGGCGGCGAGGATCGCTACGACCGGGCGGCGGAGCGGTTCCGGGCCTGGCGGCAGGAGGGCGTGATCGTCCAGGACGAGACGCCGGCCCTGTGGACGCTGGCCCAGCACTACACGGGACCCGACGGCCGGGACCGGACCCGGAAGGGCTTCTTCGCCCGGGTGCGGGTCGAGGACTACGGCGCGGGGCGGATCCGCCCCCACGAGCGCACCCATCCCGGCCCCCGAGAGGACCGGCTGCGACTCACGCGGGCCACGCGAGCCAACCTCTCCCCCATCTTCTCGCTCTACTCCGACCCGGCCGGCGTTGCCGAGCGGGCGCTGGCGAGCGCTCAGGCCTGGGCGGAGACGACCGATGCCGACGGGACCGTCAACCACCTGGGACGGCTCGATGATGAGGCGGCGATCGCCACCGTCATCGAGGCCCTGCACGGGACCGAGCTGCTGATCGCCGACGGACACCATCGCTACGAGACCGCCCGCGTGTACGCCGAGGAGGTCGGCGGCGAGGGACCGCATCGCTACGTCCTGATGTGCCTGGTCTCGCTGCAGGACCCCGGCCTCACCGTGTTCCCCACCCATCGGCTGATCCGGGGCCTGACGGCCGAGCAGCGGGAGGCGCTGGCCGCCACCCTGCGCCGCGACTTCGAGCGCGAGCCCCTCACCGACACGCGCTCGCTCGCTCCGGCCCCCGGCGAGACGGTTCGCATCGGCTACATGGATTCGCAGTCCCGCCGTCCGTACATGCTCACCCTGAGGGAACAGTCCACCGCAGATGCGGCGCTGGCCGATCATGCCGCCCCCTACCGCCGCCTCGACACCGCCGTGCTCGAGGCGCTGATTCTCAAGGGCACGCTCGGCTTGAGCGACGCGGACATCGACGAGCTGCGCGGGCTCGGGTATGCCCGCGACTTCGACCAGGCGCTCGAGCTGATCGACGAGGCCAGCTACGACGCCGCGTTCTTCATGGCCCCGACGCCGATCGAGCAGGTCCAGGCGGTGGCGGCGGCGGGTGAGAGCATGCCTCCGAAATCGACCTACTTCGTACCCAAGGTCGGCACCGGCCTGCTGTTCAACCCGCTCGCCTAGCGGATCGCGCGTGACGCTCACCTCGCGCACGGTCCGGGACGAGCTCGAACGCGTGCTGCTGAGTCCGCGGGAGGCGATCAAGCTGGAGGTACGGGGCGCGACCAACGCCGCCGTGCTGGTCGCCCTGTACCTGGAGGACGGCGAATTGCACGCCGTCCTGACGGAGCGGCGGGCGGACCTGCGCCGGCACGCGGGAGAGATCTCGTTCCCCGGCGGCCGCCACGATGCCGCCGATCCCGACCTGCTGTCCACAGCGCTGCGGGAGGCCCAGGAGGAGATCGGACTCGAACCATCGGCCGTGGAGGTGCTCGGCGCGCTGCAGCCGACGCCGACAATCGCCACCGGCTACGCGGTCTACCCGTTCGTCGGCCTGATCGAGGCCGGCCAGGCCTGGAAGCTGAGCCCGCGCGAGGTGGCCGAGGTGCTGGAGTGGCGCCTGGCGGACGTGCTGGCCGGCTACGCCCGGCGTCGCCTGCTCCGCCGCGGCCTGCCGATCCGCACCGACACCTACGCCGTCGGCGAGAAGCTGATCTGGGGCGCTACGGCCCGGATCCTGGCCGATCTGTTCGATCGGGTCGGCCCGTTGCTGGGCAGATAGCGCCCAGCGTGTTCAGCTGAGGATCTGCTCCACCCCGGCGAGCGCCGCGACCAGCCAGGCCGCGTGATCGGCCGGAGCGACGTCGAGCAGCACGAACGGGATCAGCGAGCGCTCGCAGGCGTGGCGAATCCGCTCGCCCCCCCGGGCCAGGAGCTCTGGATCGAGCGTCCCCGCGCGCTCGTACACGACCCCTCGCACGGTCGTGTCCAGCATCCGCTCGAGCAGCATGTCGAGCCGAGTCCCGTGCAGCGCGCCGAGCTGCTCCGGGCTGCCCTGGGCGGATCCGAGCAGCAGACAGGCCACGCCGGCATGGGCGAAGGCCGGCGCCAGGGTGGCCACCCGGTCGGGATCGCCGATGTGGGGCTCGACGCCGGCCGCCTCGAGCTCGGTTCGGCGCGCAGGGTCGCGAGTGGTGCCGCGCACGGCGTGGCCGCGCGCCCGGAGCTCACCGGCCAGGGCCAGGCCCCGGCAGCCGCAGCCGACGATCAGGCAGCGCGCCATCCGGGCCCCGGGCTCGGGCTACTCCGTGGCCCCGGAACCGGCACCAGCGCCGGAACCGCCGGAGCCGCTGGAACCGCCGGAGCCGCCGGAGCCGTGATCGAACTCCCGCTTGACCTCATCGCGCGTGCGCTCCGGCAGACCCCGGGCGCGGCGCCGGGCGTTGGTGGCTTCCAGCAACTGATCCAGCTCGCGGTCGGCCTGGTAGGCGGCGCGACGGCGCCGCTGCTCACCGAAGTCCTCCATCACCTGCTGCTCGATGTCGGCCACCGTGATCTCGCTCTTGCCCCGGCGCCGGCGTCGTTCATTGTGGGCGGCGATCATCTGGCTGAGATCCTCGGCCTCGAGTTCCTCGCGGTCTTCCATGATCTGGCGCGCCGAGCGCAGTCCGAGCTGCTCCATGCCTGAACCGGGGACGTATTTGCCCAGCACCCAGACCCACAGGACCAGCGCGAGCAGGGCGCCCAGGATCACGATCGCGAACGGATCCACGGTCGCCGAGTCTAGACCTCGCCCGCGGGACGGACGGCAACTTCCCCGGCCGGCGTGGGCATCGCCGCGGGACAGGGGTGGGCGAGGCGACGCTGATGTAGGTTCTCAGCCATGGACTTTTCACTCACCGACGAGCAGCGCCTGATCCAGGAGACGGCGCGCTCCTTCACCGATAACGAAATCGTCGCCCGCGCGCGGGAGAACGATCGCAACGAGCACTTCGACCTGGAGCTGGTGCGCAAGATCGCCGACCAGGGTTACCTGGGGGCGATCGTGCCGCGAGAGTACGGCGGGGCCGGACTCGATTACCTGACCTACGGGCTGATCGTGGAGGAGATCGGGCGCGGTGATTCGGCGATGCGCACGGTCATTTCGGTGCAGACGTCGTTGGTCTGCTCAGCCATCCTGCGCTGGGGGAGCGAGGAACAGAAGCAGCGTTACCTGCCCAAGCTGTGCTCGGGCGAGTGGCTGGGCTGCTTCGGTCTGACCGAGCCCGACACCGGCTCGGATGCGGCCAACCAGCGCACCCGAGCCAAGAAGACCGACTCCGGCTGGCTCATCAACGGCGCCAAGATGTGGATCTCGCTCGGCAACCACGCCAAGGTGGCGATGATCTTCGCCCAGACCGATCCCGAGCAGGCCCACCGCGGGCTGGCCTGCTTCCTGGTCGAGACCGAGGGGAATGACGGCTTCCAGCCGCAGGAGATCCACCACAAGATGGGCCTCCGCGGCTCGGACACGGCATCGATCTCGCTCAGCGACTGCGAGGTCCCCGACGAGGCGATGCTCGGGGAAATTGGCGACGGGTTCAAGATCGCCATGACCTCGCTTGACTCGGGCCGCTACAGCGTGGCCGCGGGCTGCGTCGGCATCTGCCAGGGGTGCGTGGAGGAGTCGGTGAGCTACGCCAAGGAGCGCCAGCAGTTCGGGCGCCCGATCGCCAGTTTCCAGCTCGTGCAGGCGATGATCGCCGATATGAAGGTGGAGACCGACGCGGCTCGGATGCTGGTCTACCGGGCCGGCTATCTGAAGGATCGCGGCCAGCCCAGCACCACCGAGACCTCGATCGCCAAGCTGTACGCCACCGAGGCGGCGGTCAAGTGCGCCAACACCGCCATCCAGGTTCACGGCGGCGCCGGCTATGTCGATGACCATCCGGTCGAGCGGTATTTCCGCGACGTCCGGGTGACCACCCTGTATGAAGGGACCTCGCAGATCCAAAAGCTGATCATCGGACGTGCGCTGACCGGGATCAATGCCCTGGTCCCCTCCTGAGCAGCGGTGAGGATGAGCCATCCGGCTGCGTCCGGGGCCGCGGGGAGGCCCGAGGTGCCGAGCGTGATCGGCGTCGTCGGTGCGGGCACGATGGGAGCGGGCATCGCCCAGCTTGCCTGCCGCACCGGAGCGCGCACGCTCCTGCAGGACCCGGACAGCGCTGCGCTGGAACAGGGGGCGAGGCGAATCCGCGCGCAGCTGGAGCGCGGCGCCGAGCGGGGACGCTGGAGCACGGAGGAGGCCGCGCGAGCCTCGGAGGCGCTGCAAACGGTGGCCAGTCTCGAGGAGCTCGCCCCGTGTGGCCTCGTCATCGAGGCCGCGCCTGAGCGGCTCGAGCTGAAACGCGAGCTGTTCGCGGCCCTGGCCAGTGTGGTCAGCGAGGACTGCGTGCTGGCCACCAACACCTCGTCCCTGCTGGTCACCGCCCTGGCCGAAGCGGGCGGCGACGCCTCACGGGTGGTCGGGATGCACTTCTTCAACCCGCCTCCGGTCATGCGCCTGCTCGAGGTGGTGGCCGGCGTCCAATCCGCCCCGTGGGCGGTGGCCGTGGCGCGCGCCGTCGGGGAGGCGATGGGCAAGCATGTGATCATCGCCGCCGACGGGCCGGGCTTCATCGTCAACCGCTGCAACCGCCCATTCGGGCTGGAGGCGCTGAAGCTGTTGCAGGAGCAGATCGCCGACGTGCCGGAAATCGATCGGGCCATCCGACAGGGCGGAGGCTTCCGGATGGGCCCGTTCGAGGTCATGGACCTGGTCGGAGTCGACGTCGGCTTCGATGTGGCTCGCTCCTTCCACGAGCAGAGCTTCGGCGAGCCCCGCTGGCGGCCGTCGCCGATCACCGTGCGGACGATCGCTGCCGGTCGCCTGGGCCGCAAGTCCGGCCGTGGCTACTACGAGTATCCCGAGCACGGGGAGCATCGCTCGCCCGACCCCCCGCCGCCCGCTCCGGGTGGGGGTGATGGGCTCGTGGTGATCGCCGGCGACACGGTGCTGGCCGAGGAGCTGCGCGCAGCGGCCGGCGCGGCCGGGTGGGCGGTCGCGGATCCGCTCGAGGCGGAGAGGCTGGCCAGCCCGGAGCTGATCCTGGACCTGACCGGCGGTGAGGAGCCGGGGGCACCATTGCAGGGGGCCCCGCAGGCGCTCTGCGTGGCCGCCGGCTCGCTGGCCGCGCTCGATCCGGCCGGCTCCGCGGTCGGCTTTCACGCGCTGCCGCCGCTCGCCTCCAGCCACCTGGTCGAGTTGAGCCGCGGGCCCGACAGCGCCCAATCCGCGATCGCCGCCGCCGATCATTTCTTCACCACGCTCGGCAAGCACACGCTCTGGGTCGGGGATGCGCCCGGGCTCATCCTGGGGCGGATAGTGGCCCAGGTGATCAATGAGGCCGCGTTCGCCTACGGCGAGGGCCTGGGCAGCGCCGAGGACATCGACGCCGGGATGGTGCACGGGCTCAACTACCCGCGCGGGATCCTCGCGTGGGCGGACATGATCGGCATCGACCACGTGCTCTCGATACTCGACGCGCTGTATCTCGAGCACGGGGAGGAGCGCTACCGCGTGGCTCCCGCCCTCCGCGCGCTCGGCTGGTCCGGCAGGCTCGGCGTCCATACCGGCGCGGGCTTCTTCAGCTACGAGGAAGCGGGCTAGAAGCCCGCGACTCCGCCGAACCCGGGGCGTTCCGGCTCTCCCGCAGCACCCCGGAAAAGCCGACGTGGCACACCGGGAGACGGTCTAAAAACCGTCTCCTCACCTCGCTGATATGTGTATTGTGCGCGCGCATCCCGCTGGACAATTGTCGGATTGGCGTCGGGAGCGCTAATCGGTCCGCGGGGGAAAAACCGAGGTAGGGAACATGACCGTTACCAACGCAGCGGCTGCGCGCTGCGCGGCGAACGTCTGGGCGCGGATGGCGCGCGGGCTCCTCGTCACCATGGCGGCGCTGCTGACCACAGCGGCAATCTGCAGCGCTCCGGCCAGCGCCCGGACCGCTCACCGAGGGTGCGCGCATGCGCATTCGCGCGTGGCCGGCACATCCCCCGACGTCCTGCGGCGGGCGGTGGTGTGTCTGGTCAACCAGCAACGGACCCGGCGCGGGCTTCCGCGCCTGCACGAGAACCGGCTCCTGAACGCGTCGGCCCAGGGCTGGACCAACCAGATGGTCAGCCACGATGTGTTCTCTCACGGCGCCAGCTTCGCCGGGCGCATCAGCGCGGTTGGCTTCGACTGGCAGACGGCGGGCGAGAACATCGCCACCGGCTTCACCACTCCGGCGGCCGTCGTTCGCGCCTGGATGGGCAGTCCCGAGCACTGCCGGAACATCCTCACCCCGAACTTTCTCGACGTCGGGGTCGGTGTCAGCGGGCTGGGCGTGGGCAGTGCGAGCGGCCCCGGGACCTGGACCGAGGACTTCGGTCTGCCGATGATGGCGCGGACCCCATCGGGCAACTGGGGCCCGGCCGACGGCTGCCCGTATTAGCGCCCGAGCCCGCCGGCGCGCGCTGCGAAGCCTGGTCAGTCGTGACGCAGGCGGGTGCCGGGCCCGACCACGGCCTCGCTGCCGTCCGCAGCCAGGAACGGAGTGTCTCGTAGGTACCACTCCGCATCGAGCGCGGCCTGACAGCCGGACCCGGCGGCGGTGATGGCCTGCCGATAGGTGTGATCAACCAGGTCACCGGCGGCGAATACGCCGGGAAGGTTGGTCAGAGTGGAGCGACCCTGCGTGACCACGTACCCGTCGCCGTCGGTGTCGACCTGACCGCGGACGATCTGTGACTGCGGATCATGGCCGACGGCGATGAACGCGCCGGAGATCTCGATCTCCTGCGTGGAGCCATCCGCGGTGTTGCGCAGCCGCGCAACACCAAGGGCGTTCGACTCACCGGGCACGAACTCATCGACCACGAAGGGAGTCATGAATTCGATATTGGGGATCGCCCGCGCCCGATCGAGCATGATCGCCGAGGCTCGGAACTCCTCCCGGCGATGAACGACGATCACCTTCGAGGCGAACTTGGCCAGGAACATGGCCTCCTCCATCGCCGAGTCACCCCCGCCAACGATGATCGTTGGGACGTTCTTGAAGAAGGCGGCGTCGCAGGTTGCGCAGTAGCTGACGCCCCGTCCCGAGAGCTCCTGCTCCCCGGGCACGCCGAGCTTGCGGTGCTGAGCGCCCATCGCGAGAATCACGGTGCGGGCCAGGTGGAGCTCATCACCGACCCACACCTTGTGCGGCGAACCGTCCTCGGACAGCTCGACCGAGGTGACGTCGTCGGTCTCCAGGCGTGCACCGAAGCGCTCGGCCTGATCACGGAAGGCCTGCATCAGGTCAGGACCCATGATCCCCGGCGGAAAGCCCGGGTAGTTCTCGACCTCGGTCGTCTGCTGAAGCAGTCCGCCCCAGGCGAATCCTTCGACGACCAGCGGCTCCAGATCGGCGCGAGCGGTGTACAGGGCGGCCGTATAGCCTGCGGGCCCGCTGCCGATGATGATGACGTTTTCGATCTTCGGATCAGTCACTTCATAAAGTGTAGCTAGCGGTTCATGGCGGCCGTCTCACCCACGGTCGGAGCCCGGCGCTCCTGCCAGCGGGCGACGGTGCGCCGCAGCTGAAGATAGGCCACCGCCCCCGGCAGCGTCGGGAGCCAGAACGCGAAGCCGCGATAGGCCAGAACCGCGACCACGGCCAGCTGCACGGGGACGCCGAAGGCCGAGAACGCACCGATCATCCCGCCATCGACCCCGCCGATCCCGCCCGGCAGCGGCAGCGTATTGCCGAGCATGCCGATGAAGTAGGCCAGGATCACCACGGCGGTCGGCGGGGACCCGCCGAAGGCGTGAAAGCTCGCCCACAGCACGGCGATGTCAAACCCCCACCAGGCCACGGCACCGAGCAGGTTGACGTCCCGGGTTCGCACCAGGGAGATCGCCGTGCGCACGCCACTGGCCGTCGCCGCCGGCGCGGCCGCGACGCGGCTGGCCAGCCGGCCCACGCGCCCGCCGTGGCCCCAGCGTTTGACCAGGCGATCGAAGTCGCCGGGCACCAGCGAGACGGCCAGGAACACGGCGATCACGACAGCTCCGAAGATGGCCGGGACGATCGTGATGGCGAACGGATGCGGGCCCGGCAGGATGCCCAGGAACAGACCGAGGCCGACGATCACCAGCGCCGCCATGTAGACGCCGTAGAGCAACACCATGAAGGCCACCAACCGGCAGGCCACGACCCTGCGCTCGAGACCCGAGCGCCGTAGCGCCCAGGCGGTCAGCGCGATCCCGCCCGCCCCAGCGGAGGCGAACAACCGTGTGGCGGCCAGGCCCGCCATGGTGATCTCGTAGCTCGCCCGCCAGCCGATCCGCGAGTCCCCGCGGACGAACACCCCCCGGAACAGAGCGACGTAGCCCAGGAACGAGCACACCTCGAGCCCGGCGGCCAGGGCCAGCCACCAGGCGTTGCCATGCTGGATCCGATTCCAGGTCTCGCGCAGGCCAAGCAGCTTGGGCAGGACGAAGTACAGGAAGGCAGCCACGGAGACCACGAACACGATCGAGGCCAGCAGCCGACGGCGCGTGAACCGAACACGCGGCATCTCCTCCTGCTGATCGTTCTCAGGCGCAGGACCGACGTCGCCGGCGATTGCCGAATGCTTCGGTGACTCCGGGGCGCCGGGCGGATGGGGCCAGCGCGGTTGACCCCCCTCGCCGCGGCCGTCGCCTGACGCGGCCTCGCCCGATCGAGCATCTGAGTGCTCGATCGGGGACTCCTCGTGCATCGGGACGAGCGGTCCCTACCCGCCGGAAGCCAGCGCGTGGAGACTGTTCAGGACGCGGACCCAGCGCTGCGCGGGCCCGATTGCCCGCGGTGCCGCCCACCGCACGCTCTCGGCCAGCGCCGCTCCACCGAGCAGGTCGACGGCGTAGTGCTCGCCCAGGTAGACGAGGGCGAGGCCAAGCAGAGCCGTGTAGGTGAAACCGACCGCACCCGCCACGGGACCAGCCTCCGCAAGGAGGTGCGCGCCCATCAGCGAGGTGGCGAAGTGAAGCGACGGCATGGCGGCCAGCGGATTGCCTCCCAGCACATCGTAAAGGTCCGACCAGCGGCCGCCCCAGAACTCCTCGCCGTACTCGATCATCATTCGCCGCACGGGAAGCGTCGCTCCCGGCTCCAGCCGGCCCCGCTGGGCGGCGTACCAGGGCGGCGCGGTGGGGATCGCCCAGTAGAAGATCGCCCCGACGTCGAAGGTCGTGTACATGCGCGCGGCGGCGCTGGGAAAGCGCTCCGGTCGCCTCAGCAGGACATAGCCGACGCTGGCATGCGGCACCGTGAACCAGATCCAGTGGCACCAGACGAGCAGCCGTTCGAACCGGCTTATCCTTCCCGCGCGCGAGAACGCGTGCTGGAGGCGGGCGGTGGGCGGCACACCGAACCCGATGAGACGATCGGCGGCGATCGGATATTCGATCCGCACGCGGGCCTCGAGCCGCTCGGGGTCATCATGGGGCAGCTCGTAGGCGGCCAGGTAGGCCCACATGTTCAGCGCGCACACCGCGACCTGCCGCCGCCGCCCGGGCGGCAGCACCAGGTTCAGGCAGACGGGCGCCAGCGCCGAGCCGGCCAGCACGGCCGCCGGCGCGACCCGCACTCGCCGGCGCAGGACGGGAGCCGCGACTCCGACCGCGATCAGGGCCCAGGCACTCGCTCTGATGGCCCTCGAAGTGCGCAAGAGGCGGCCAGTATAGGCGCGGGCGGCGTCCGTTCCCGAGCCGGGGCGGCACGGGCGGCCGCGTCGCAGGACGGCCCACGTAGCAGATGATTCAGGGTCCGGGAGCAAGTCACGCCGGGGTCCTCGGCGGTTAGAATCCCGGCCGCCTTGCGACCCGACCTGTTCCGCGCTCGCCGTGACGGCCGGCGCCCCGCTCCCCGCTCAGTCCGGATGGGCTCACGAATCCGCGCTGCGCTGATCGTCCTCACCGCGGCTCTGCTGGTCGCGCTGGCGATGGCTCCCGAGGCGCTGGCCAATTTCATCACCCCGAAGTCCGGCGGCTCACCGAACGCCAACGAGATCGCCTCGCTGTACCGGGTGATCCTGTACATCGCGGCCGTGGTGTTCGTGATCGTCGAGGGCGCGCTCGTCTACTCGGTCTACAAGTTCCGGGCCAAGAAGGGTGCCGTCGCGGCCCAGATCCACGGCAACACGTCGCTGGAGATCGGGTGGACCGTGGGTGCGGCCCTGATCCTGGTCGTGCTGACCGTGGTCACCTTCATCAAGCTCCCGAGCATCGTCGACCCCCCGAACTCCGACCAGAACGGGTTGGTTCTGTCGGCCTCGGTCACCCAGCCCACGCCGCCGAACGGCAAGAAGCTGACCGTCTGTGTCCAGGGCCGGCAGTACATCTGGCGCTACACGTATGGCAACGGCTGCCGGAACGACGCCTTCATCCAGAAGCTGCCCTACTCGTACACGACGATGGTCGTGCCCGTGCACACGACGATCGTGCTCAACATCGAGTCCTCGGACGTGATCCACTCGTGGTGGGTGCCCTCGATGGGCGGCAAGGTCGACGCGGTGCCGGGCTACACCACGTTCACCTGGTTCAAGGCCCTGCACACCGGGTCCTTCCGTGGGCAGTGCGCCCAGCTATGCGGCAACAACCATGCCTCGATGGTCGCCTACGTGAAGGTGGTCACGCCGGCTCAGTACCAGGTGTGGCTCCAGCGCCAGCAGCAGCTCATCACGGCTCAGAACAGCCAGGTCCAGCAGCTGCGACAGATCTTGACGGCATCAAACAACCTGGGGAATTAGGACTCAGCAATGGCGATCAGTGAGTACGTAGCGCGGCCCATACCTCAGGTCACCGCGACCAAGGTCCTCGCCCCCCGCACGACCAAGCGGTGGGTCGACTGGGTGACCACCACCGACCACAAGAAGATCGGGATCATGTACTTGGTCCTGACCTTCGTGTTCTTCCTGATGGGCGGGGTCGAGGCGTTGATGATGCGCCTGCAGCTGAGCGTGCCGAACAACACGCTGCTCACCTCCGAGCACTACAACCAGCTGCTCACGCTGCATGGCACGACGATGATCTTCCTGTTCGTCGTTCCCGTCATGGCCGGGTTCGGCAACTACTTCCTGCCCCTGATGATCGGCGCCCGGGACATGGCCTTCCCCCGCCTGAACGCGCTCTCCTTCTGGCTGCTGGCCCTCGGCGGCGTCGTGTTCTACCTGACGCTGTTCTGGAAGCCGCCGGACGCCGGATGGTGGAGCTACCCGCCGCTGTCGGAGTCTCTGTACTCGCCCAGCGGCGGCCAGGACGCCTGGATCTTCCTGATCCACATCACCGGCATCTCCTCCCTCGTGGGCGCGATCAATTTCTACGCCACGATCGTGAACATGCGCGCGCCCGGCATGACCTGGGGCCGGCTGCCCCTGTTCGTCTGGTCGCTGCTCGTCTACGCGCTGCTGCTGATCATCGCCCTGCCGGTCGTCGCCGCGGCCGTGACGATGCTGCTGACCGACCGCCATTTCGGCACCCACTTCTTCGATCCCACCGACAACGGCTCGCCGGTGCTCTGGCAGCACCTGTTCTGGTTCTTCGGGCACCCCGAGGTCTACATCATGATCCTGCCCGGGTTCGGGATCATCTCCGAGGTCATCCCGGTGTTCTCGCGCAAGCCGATCTTCGGCTACAAGGCGATCGCCGCCTCCACCGCCGTGATCGCGTTCCTGGCCACCCTGGTCTGGGCGCACCACATGTTCGCTTCGCCGGTGCCGATCGTGGTGCTGGGCTTCTTCATGCTCAGCTCGTTCCTGATCGGCGTTCCGACCGGGGTCAAGATCTTCAACTGGATCGCCACGCTGTGGCGCGGTTCGATCGTGATGACCACGGCGCTGTGGTTCGCGGTCGGCTTCATCGCCATCTTCGTGATCGGCGGCATCACGGGCATCTTCCTGGCCGTGTTCCCCGTCGACTGGCAGCTGAACGACACCTACTTCGTGGTTGCCCACTTCCACTACGTGCTGATGGGTGGGTCGGTGTTCACGATCTTCGCCGGGATCTACTACTGGTTCCCGAAGATGACCGGCCGGATGCTGAACGAGACCCTGGGCAAGACGTCATTCGTGCTCATGTTCATCGGCTTCAACGCCACCTTCTTCGTCCAGCACGCGCTGGGCCTGTCGGGGATGCCGCGGCGGATCTACACCTACCAGCCGGGGCTGGGCTGGTCGACCTACAACTTGATCTCGACGATCGGATCCTTCATCCTCGGCGCCGGCATCCTCGTCACGGTCGGCAACGTGGCCCGGAGCCTGCGGGCCGGCCGGATCGCCGGCCCGGACCCGTGGAAGGGCAACACGCTGGAATGGTTCACCTCCTCACCTCCCCCGGTCAACAACTTCGACGCCATTCCGCGTGTGCGCTCGGTGGAGCCGATGCGGGATATCCGCCGCCAGATCGAACGCGAGACCGAAACGCTGCAGAAGACGGGCGGCAGCGAGCAGTTCGCCCGGGCCTAGGCTCGGGGCCGGCCCGATGACCGCGTCCACCGCCGCCGCCGCCGCCGCGCGCCCGCGGTCGCGGCAACGCCTGCTGGACTACTTGGACCTCACGAAGCCGAAGGTCCAGTCGCTGCTGCTGCTGACCACCGTGACGACGATGGAGGTGGCCGGCGATCCCTCGGTCGGGCGAGTGGCCCTGACCTGCGTCGGCGGGTATCTGTCGGCCGGCGGCGCCGGCGCGGTCAACCACTACTGGGACCGCGATATCGACGCTCGCATGCGGCGCACGGCCAACCGGCCGGTGCCCTCCGGTCGCGTCAGCCCCGCGGCCGCGCTGCGCTTCGGGTGTGGTCTGGCCGCCCTGTCGTTCCTGCTCATGTCGCTGACCGTCGGAATCCTGGCCGCGTCGCTCGCGCTGAGCGGATTCATCGGCTACGTCGGCGTCTACACCATGTGGCTGAAGCGCCGGACTCATCACAACATCGTCATCGGCGGCGCGGCCGGAGCCATGCCACCGCTGGTCGGCTGGGCCGCCACGCGCGGTTCGCTGTCCTGGACGGCGGTCTACCTGTTCGCGATCGTGTTCTACTGGACACCGCCGCATTTCTGGGCCCTCAGCCTGTTGATGAAGAAGGAATACGCCGAGGTCCAGGTGCCGATGTTGCCGGTCGTCCGCGGTGAGGGTGAGACCCGGCGCCAGATCGTCCTCTACACCCTGCTGCTCTACGCGGTCACGCAGCTTCCGTTCTGCGTGGGCGCCTTCGGTGGCATCTACCTGGCCTGCTCGGTGGGGCTCGGGCTCATGTTCGTCGGCGGCTCGATCTGGCTCTACCGCCATCCCGCCCGCCAGAATGCGCTGCGCCTGTACCTGTTCTCGATGGCCTACCTGGCGCTGCTGTTCGCGGCCATGGTGGCCGATGTCAAGCTCTGAGCAGGGCCCGGAGCCAAGCCCGCTGACCGCAGCGCCCCTGTTCCTCCCGACCCTCTAGGATCTGCCCTCTGATGGATAGAAAGCTCGCCCGCAAGAATCTGCGCTCCGGACTGATCGCCGGCGCGGCCGCCCTGTTCATGTTCGGAATCTCGTTCCTGGCCGCCGCCATCTACGTCCATCCGTGAGCGATCAGCCAACACCGCCCGTCGGGGAGGAGATCCACCTTCCCGGCCCGAGCCTCATCCCGCTGTTCAGTGCGGTCGGTATCACGCTGATGGTGGTCGGGACGACGATCACCCTGATCCTCTCGATCATCGGCGGGATCATCTTCCTCGTCACCACCGTGATGTGGATTCGCGACACCCGTCGCGACATCTCAGAGCTGCCCGAAGAGCACGCCCACTAGCGCCAGGGCCGACCGCGCCCTGCTGGCGAATGCCGCCCGTTCAGGCGCTGGCCGCGCCGGCCGGCAGCTCGCAGCTGGCCCCGTCCCCGCTCCAGACGCGGACGATGTCGCGCATCGAGAGGATTCCGGCCATCTCCCCTCCCTCGACGACCACGAGGTGACGGAACCCGCCGCGCACCATCGTCGCCGCGGCCCGCTCCAGCGACCAGTCGGGGGCGGCGAAGGTCAGCCTGGCGGTCAGATGATCGGCCACGCGCTCCTGGTCGGGGTCCTGGCCCTCGCCGATCGCGCGCAGGATGTCGCGCTCGGTGATCACGCCCGGTCCGGGTGCCTCGGGATCGACCACCACGGCGGCGCCGACGCGGCGCCGGTACATCGCTCTGGCCGCCTCACGCAGAGTGTGTCCGGGCCCCACGGTCAGTACCTCCGGGGACATCCCCTCGCTTACCAGCATGGCTCGCCTCCTATGAGGTTTGCAACGATTGCCGCAATCATAGCCCCGCTCGCCAGCGGCAAACATGTCGCCGCGCCATTCGTCGCCCGGAAGCCATAGGATGCTGGCGTTTCCATGCTCGAGGGTCGAGGAGAGCAATTTCCAGGGCGAGGGGCACGCGATGCGTAGGCATCCGCTCGTGCAGATGCTGGTCATCGGCGTGGTCGCCATCGCGATCGGGATCCCGGTTGCCCTGATCATCCCGTGGTTCCCCGCGAACGGCTCCCTGCAGGCCGGGAACATCCACACCCTGTACGACGTCCTGCTGATCGTCTCCGTGCCGATCTTCGTGCTCGTCGAGACGGTCGTCCTGTACTCGGTGTGGAAGTTCCGCATGAGACCCGGCCAGGAGGAACTGGACGGGCCGCCGATCCACGGCAACACCCGCCTCGAGGTGGTCTGGACCGCGCTGCCGGCGGTCCTGCTCGTCTCACTGGCCACCTACGCCTATACGGTGTTGCGCACCGACGAGAAGACCCACCCCGGGGCGATGGTCGTCAACGTCACCGAGCGCCAGTTCGCCTTCGAGTTCTCCTACCCCCAGGGCGCGGGCAAGCAGATCAACTCGCCCGCGCTCTACCTGCCGGGCGGAGCGCCGGTCGTCTTCCACCTGCGCTCGCTGGACGTCGTGCACAGCTTCTTCGTGCCGCAGTTCTCGGTGAAGCTGGATGCCGTCCCCGGGATCACCACCACCCTGCGGGTTACGCCGACGCGGCTCGGGTCCTACCCGGCGGAGTGCACCGAACTGTGCGGAGCCGGTCATTCGCTGATGCGGGCCAGCGTGCACGTGGTCACGCCGGCCGCCTTCCGGACCTGGTTGAGCAGCCAGAAGGCGAACGGAGCGCCTCCGGTCGGGAACCCACCTCCGGGGGCCAGCCAGGCGGGTGTGCCCGGCAGCTCAGGCCCGGCCGCCGCCTCGCCCGCCGCCTCGGGCGGATCCTCGAGCTCCTCCGGCGCCGGCAGCACCGCCGGGGCGGCCGGCAAGGCGGTGTTCGTCGGCTCAGCCGGCTGCGGCACCTGCCACACGTTGGCCGCGGCGGGAACGACGGGTCAGATCGGCCCCAACCTGAGCCAGCGCCTGAAGAGCGACTGCGCCACCGCGGCCTCGATACGGGTCCGGGGCAGGACGCTGGCGCAGTGCATCCACACAGCGATCGTCAACCCCTACGCGTACCTGCCCGCCGGCTACCAGGCCCACATCATGCCCTCGACCTTCGCCCAGACCCTGACCGCGAGCCAGCTGCAGGCGCTTGTCAGCTTCCTGTCGAGCGTGACAAAGTGAGAGATGCAAGTGACCACGATCGCCGGCGCCACAGCGTCGGCCGTCGAGAAGTGAAGGAGAAGCGCTGATGGCCCTCTCGGCAAAGATCCGCGCCCCCGGCTGGTACAGGGCGGCCGCGTTGGAGGTTCTCGGTCTGGGCTTTGCCATCGGCCTGACCGCTCTGGTGCGTGCGCTCATGCACCAGCACCCGATCGTGGACGGCCACGCGATCACGATCGTGGCCCTGCTGTCGGTTCCCCTGGGCCTGCTGCTGGGCATCGGCACCTGCGACTACTGGCTCTACTGGGCGTCCGGTCGCCCCACCCGGCCCGAGGACCATTCCGACCACGGGGCGCGCAGCTGGCGAGACTACTTCCGGGTCAACACCGATCACAAGGTGATCGGCATCCAGTACACGGTCACCTCCTTCTTCTTCCTGCTCGTCGGCGGCCTGCTGGCGATGATGATCCGCGCTCAACTGGCCAAGCCCGGCATGCAGTTCCTCACCCCCGAGCAGTACAACGGGGTGTTCTCGGTCCACGCCTCGCTGCTCATCTTCCTGTTCGTGATCCCGGTGTTCGCGGGCATGGCGAACTTCGTGCTGCCGCTGATGATCGGCGCTCCCGACATGGCCTTCCCGAGGCTGAACGCACTGTCCTACTGGCTCCTGCCGATCGGCGGGACGATGATGCTGATGAGCTTCCTGGCCCCCGGCGGATCGTTCGCCTCGGGCTGGACGGCCTATGCGCCGCTGTCGACCACGCAGCCGGTCGGCCAGCTGTTCTTCACGATCGGCGTCCAGTTCGCCGGCTTCTCCTCGATCTTCACCGCGCTGAACTTCCTGGTCACGATCATCACGATGCGCGCTCCGGGGATGAGCTTCTTCCGGATGCCGCTGCTGGTGTGGGCCAACTTCTCAACCTCATTGCTGGTGGTCATCGCGACTCCGTTCATCGCCTCCTCACAGTTCTTCGTGCTGCTCGACACGGCGCTGCACTTCCACTTCTTCGACGCCTTCGTGGGGGCGGGCAAGAACGGCAACGTGATCATGTACCAGCACGTCTTCTGGTTCTACTCCCACCCCGCCGTCTACATCATGATGCTCCCCGGGTTCGGGATCATCTCCGAGGTGCTGGCCGTGAAGGCGCGCAAGCCGATCTTCGGCTACCGGATGATGGCCTTCAGCCTGCTGGCCATCGTCGTGCTCGGCTTCACCGTCTGGGCTCACCACATGTTCGTATCCGGGATGTCGCCCTGGATCCGGATCCCGATGATGATCACCACCGCGATCATCGCCGTGCCGACCGGGATCAAGATCTTCTCCTGGCTGGCCACCCTGTGGCGCGGGGTGCTCCACCTGGACACGCCGATGCTGTTCGCGCTCGGCTTCCTGACCATGTTCACGCTGGGCGGGATCAGCGGCGTGATGCTGGCCATGATCCCGTTCGACATTCACGTCAGCCAGACGTACTTCATCGTCGCCCACATCCACTACGTGCTGTTCGGCGGCTCGCTGTTCACGATCTTCGCCGGCATCTACTACTGGTTCCCGAAGATGACCGGCCGGATGTTCGACGATCGCCTGGGCAAGTGGCACTTCTGGATGACCTTCATCTTCTTCAACCTGACCTTCGGCCCGATGCATCTGATCGGCATCCAGGGCATGCCGCGGCGGGTGGCCGAATACGCCCAGCAGTTCGCAACCTGGAACCTGATCATCTCCTTGTCGTCGTTCGTACTCGGACTGAGCACGCTGATCTTCCTCTACAACATGGTGGCCAGCTGGCGCGGCGGACCCCGCGCGGCGGCCAATCCCTGGCGGGCGCTGACGCTCGAGTGGCAGGTCTCCTCCCCCCCGCCCATCTTCAACTTCGACGCCGTGCCGACCGTGGTCGGCGGTCCCTACGAGTATGGGGTGCCCGGCGCCGTGCACGGCATCTTTGCGCCTCCCGAGGAGGCCAAGCCCGTCAGCGTCGGCGCCCCCGCCGGGGCCCGGACGGGCACCGCTTCGTCCGCGTCAAGTGAGGAGAGCCGCGAATGAGGACCATTCTGGTCATCGCCAACGAGACGATCGGCGGCCGGCCGCTGATCGAGGCTGTGCGGGCCAAGGCCGGTGAGGAGGAGACGCGCTTCATCCTGTGCGTCCCGCTGACCCGCCCTCGAGCCGGTCACGTGATCTACGACGACGCCGTGTTCGACGCCGCCCAGGCGCGGGTCGACCTGGCGCTCGGGTTTCTCCGCGCGGAGGGCATCCATGCCATCGGCGAGGTCGGCGACCAGGACCCGTACGCCGCGGCCATGGATGCGGTCCGGGAGTATGACCCCGACGAGATCATCATCTCCACGTACCCCGAACCCCGCTCAGGCTGGCTGCGCCGCGACCTCGTCGAGCGCCTCGCGCAGGCGTCGGGCCTGCCCGTCCAGCACGTCGTCGCCGACATCGATTCCGAGGGCCTGCCGGTCCACATCACCCTGGCCGTGGCCAACCGCACCGCCTCGGGGGATGAGCTGCTCGACGCGCTGAAGGCCCGGGCCCGCTCGGCCAGTGAGAAGCACGACCACATGTTCATCCTCGTCGTGCCCCAGGAGGGCGGGGACGGGAATGCGGCCCGCCGGGCCCGGACGCGGCTGTCCCTGGTCCTGGGTCGCCTGCGGGACGCCGGCCTGACCGCGGCCGGGGTGATCGGCGATCCCGATCCGTACACCGCGACGATGAACGCACTGCAGAGCTTCCGGGTCGACGACATCGTGATCTCGACCTTCGCCGGCGCCAAGTCCGGCTGGCTGCGGGCGGACCTGATCTCACGGATCCGCAACGCCAGCGGCAAGGAAGTCGAGCACGTCGTGCAGCCCGAGCGCACTCCCACCACCGCCTAGGAGACAGGTTGCCCCGCCCCACCGCCCAGGTGCAAGCCTGATGGAAGCCGCCTCGATCGCCCACGCCGAACACCACGGCCCGCCACCCGCCCATCGCTCGTCCCGGGTCGAGGCGCCGACGCTCGGAATGATGCTGTTCATCATCTCCGAGGTGATGATCTTCGGGGCCTTCTTCACGGCCTACTTCTTCATCCGGATCGTCTCTCACGACCCCTGGCCGGCGGTGGGCACGCACCTGCCCGAGGCCGTGGCCGGCGTCAATACGGCAATCCTGCTGGCCTCGTCGCTGACCATCCACTGGGCGCTGGTCTCGATCAAGCACGGCAACCGGTTCGGGCTCAGGGCGGGGATGGTCACCACGTTCCTGCTCGGCCTGACCTTCCTGACCATCCAGATCAACGAGTACATCCACATCGGCTTCGCCCCCCACGATGCCGCCCAGGGCACGATCTTCTACGCCCTGACCGGCCTGCACGGCGCCCACGTGTTCGTCGGCCTGTGCGCACTGCTGATGGTCACGATCCGTGCGTTCCGCGGCCACTACTCCCCTGAGCACCACCAGGGGATGGAGGTGCCGGGCATCTACTGGCACTTCGTGGATGTGATGTGGGTGGTCGTCTACACGACGGTCTACGTTCTCTGAGGGACACCGCCGCCGGCGGCCCGCGGCCGTGAGACATCCGCCCAACCCGATCCGCTCCGAGGCCGACGCCTTCGGCTTCCTGCTCTGGTTCGTGGCCGCGGTCGCCGTGATCGTGGTGCTGGTGCTGATCATCGAAGCGCTGAGCTGACCCGCGCCGTGTCTCGCGGCCCCCGTTCCGGTGGGCGGCCGCCCGTGAGACCATCTGAACGTGATGCCGTCCTGCCCGCTCCCCATCGCCCTCGCTCCCGTGCAGACGATCGGGTTGCCCGTGGTCGTGCTGCTGTCGTTCGTCCCCTATTGGCTGCGGGTGCGAGCGCTGGCCCGCGAGCACCGGCCGGTCCGCCGCTGGCGGATCGTCTGCTTCGCCTCCGGCCTGGCCGTGCTCGAGGTGGCGCTCAGCGCCCCGGTCGACTCCCTGGCCGACCAGCTTCTGGTCGCCCACATGGCCGAGCATCTGCTGATCGGCGACGTCGCGGCCCTCCTGCTCGTGCTCGGTCTCACCGGCCCGGTGATGGCGCCGCTGCTGCGCAACCCGATCATCGGCCACCTGCGAGTGCTCAGCCACCCGGTGGTGGCGATCGTGGTCTGGGCGGTCAACTTCTACGTCTGGCACCTGCCCGCCCTGTATCAGGGCGCCCTCCGCCACGATGCCCTGCACGCCCTCCAGCACGGAACCTTCCTGGCCTTCGGAATCGCCGTCTGGATGGCCCTGCTCGGGCCGCTGCCCAAGCCGTCCTGGTTCTCCAACGCCGCCCGCCTGGTGTTCATCGTCGCCGTGCGGCTGATCGGCACGGTGCTGGCCAACATCATGATCTTCGGGGGAACCGCGTTCTATCCCTACTATCGCCCCGGGGACGCGCATTGGCACATCTCCCCGCTCGCCGATCAGGTGGCCGCCGGCGGCCTGATGATGGTCGAGGAGAGCTTCTTGACGATCGGCCTCTTCTGCTGGCTGTTCCTGCGGGTCGCTCGCCAGAACGAGCAGCGCCAGGAGCTCCTGGACTACGCCATCCAGCACGGACTCGAGCTCGACGAGCGGCGCGCCCAGCGCGCCGTCGCCTCGGGCCACAGCGAGGAACTGTGGACGCGTCTGCGCGAGCGGGCCGGAGCGGGGGTTCGTGCCCCCGGGGAGCGCGCTACTTGACGGTGAGCGTTCCGACCATTCCGGCCTGGCGGTGGCCGGGCACGGAGCAGTAGAACGTGTAGGTGCCGGGCTTGAGGGAGGCGCTGACGGTCGAGGTGCCGCCGCCCGAGACCACGGGGCCGATCTGGTTGACCCCGCCGCCGGAGATCGCGATGTCGTGCGGCGTGGAGGACATGTTGCGCATGCGAAGCTCCACCTTGCCCGGTGTGGCGCTCGCGCTCGAGGCCAGGAACTTCAGCTGACCGGTCGGATCGGCATCGATCTCGACCACGCCGTTCTTCTCCGCCACCGGCTTCTGCTTCACCGTCTGCACGGCCGAGGCGAGCTCGCCCGTGTCCTGGCCCGCGCGGGCCGCGACCAGCCCGACGTAGGCCGCGACGTCCTGGGCGTCCTGACCGGCCAGGAGCCGGGCCGGCATCACGCCCTGGGTGTTCGGGTAGCGGATCCAGTAGGCGACCAGACCCTCGATCGCGGAGTTCTTGATCCCGTCCACACGATCCTGGCGGAAGGCATCATCGAGGTTCGGCCCGGTCACACCGGCCGAGCCCGCATGGCTGAGGGTATGGCACGAGCCGCATTTGGCCACGAACAGCTGCTTGCCCCGCACAACGTCGCCCGTCGGATGCTTGATCGCGCACCCGCCGAGGCTGATGAGCAGGACCGCGCTCGGCACCGCCGCCGCCAGTCTCCGTGGGGACCATGGGAGGACTCTCCTCATACTCTCGGGGCGGCACTCTATAGAAGCGTGCGGCATCCCCGCGCTGTCGCCGCGGTGGACCTCGGGGCTCCGCGACCCGTCGTCTCGGACAGGGCGTTGGTAGCATTGCCCGGCGATGAGGTTGCGCCAGAAGTACCGCATGCGGACGCCCTCCACGGGCCGCGAGGTGATCATCGAGGCCGAGCCGGACCGGGTCTACGTGGATCGCGACACGGGCGAGCCGCTCGAGGTTGTCGGGCAGCTGCTGCCGCTCGCTCCGACGGCGTCCGATCTTCCCTGGACGGTGCAGAACCTCCGCTTCTGCAACTGGTGCGACCAGCTGGCCCAGAAGGACCTCAACGACTGCCCCTACTGTGGCAGGCGCATGGAGCCGCTCGGCTCCTGAGCGTCCGCGAGACGCCTGTATGCAGCTTCCCACGAGCAGGCCCCGGCCAGCCGCCCTAGCTGCGGCAGCGGTGATCGCGATGGGCGTCGCCGCCTGCGGAACCGCCAGCTCCACCGGCACCGACACCAGCGGCGCACCGTCGTTCACCGTCCCGGCCGCCTCGGCTCCCGCCAACGCCGCCGCGGCCACGAGCTCGACCCAGTCCTCGAGCAGCACCAGCTCGAGCGCCTCGACGACGGCCAGTCCCGCCGCCCCCAGCGGCACCAGCGGCGCGGCGGCTCCGGCGGCGAGCTCACCGTCGTCCGCTGCCGCCGGCGGCGGCACCCCCACCTCACCGTCCGGCGGGGCCGGAACGGGCGGCGCGGGCTCGGGCGGCG
>DASVYO010000039.1:0-10539 GCA_036392135.1 Solirubrobacteraceae bacterium | reverse complement strand
GGCGGCCGCGGCGCCGGCGCGCGTGCCGGGAGCTCCGGCCGCGCCCGTGGCCGGCCCGACACCGGACGGCGACGCCCTGGCCCTGGACTTCGCCGGCCGGGCCGGTGAGCCCACCCTGCTCGCCTTCCTGACCAGCGGCTGCACGACCTGCTCCGGGTTCTGGGAGACGCTCGGCGAGCCCCGGCTGCCGGCCGGCGTGCAGACCATCGTCGTGACCCACGGCGAGGAGCGCGAGCGGCCGGCCAAGCTGCGCAAGCTCGCCCCGGAGGGCGTGCCGGTGATCATGTCCTCTGAGGCGTGGCGCGACTACTCGGTGCCCGCCTCACCGTACTTCGTGCTCGTCGACGGCTCGGTTCGCGGGGAGGGCGCCGCCACCAGCTGGTCGGCGCTGGCCAGCCTGGTCAGCGACGCGATCGAGGACCAGCGCGAGGCCTCGGACGGGACCGCCCGGGCCGACGCCGCCGAGCGCAAGCTGGCCGCGGCCGGGATCGGTCCCGAGCACCCGAGCCTGTACCCGGGCCGCATCTCCGCCGGCCCATGACCCTGCTCGTCCTGCTCGGCTGCGCGGCCGCTGCGGTGGCTGCGATCCGCGCCGCCTGGTCACCCTGAGGAGAATCGATGCTGGCCAGCATCACCCCGCTCGGTGAGCGGGGCCGCCACAGCCACTACCCGGTCACGATCGTCGCCTTCCTGCTCGGCGCCGCCGCCGCGGGCGCGCTCGAAGGGCTCGCGTTGGGCGCGATCGGAGCGCTGGTCCTCTCCGGCCTGTCGAGCACCGTCCGGCTGATCGCGCTGGCCGCGGCCCTCGGGGCCGCGATCGCCGTGGACCTGGCGTCGCGCTCGGTGCCGGGACCGCGCCGCCAGGTCAACGAGCAGTGGCTCGACCGCTACCGCGGCTGGGTGTACGGGCTCGGGTTCGGCGCCCAGCTGGGGATCGGGGTGAGCACGATCGTGACCAGCGCCGCCACCTACGTCGCTCTGCTGGCCGCGTTGCTCAGCGGCCGCCCGGGTACGGGGGCCCTGATCGTGGGCGTCTACGGGACGCTGCGCGGCCTCACGCCGCTGCTGGCCGCGCGCAGCCGGACCACCGGCCAGCTGATGGCGCTGCACGCGCGGCTTCACCGGGCCTCGGGCCCGGTGGCGCGGGCCTGCCTGCTCGGCCTCGGCTGCGCCCTGGCTCTGGCCGTCGTCGGGGCGGCCGCGTGATCGTCGAGGCTCACGGCCTGCGGGTCGAACTGCCACCGCGCTGGACGGGACGTGTCTTCCGGCGCCGGGGCGGGAACGCGACGCTGCACGCCGGTGATTTTCCGCTCGTCCTGGGCGATGGGGAGTTCGGGGACGGCAGCACGGCGCGGATGCCGCCCGGGGCCACGTTCGTGGTCGTGACCGAATACGTGCCCGGAGGCGGCCTCGAGCCCGGGCGCGGGCTGTTCGCCGCGGGGGCCATCGAGCTGCCGCTCGAGCCGCGGGCCTTCTCATCCCGGTGCCTGGCCCATCCGCGCCGCGACCAGGCCGGGAGCCAGCAGTTCTTCACCAGGGCCGGCCGCCCGCTGTGCCTGTACGTGGTGCTGGCCGGAGCGCGCTCTCACCGCCGCCGCCAGCTGCCGGTGCTCAATCGCGTGCTGCGCTCGCTGAGCGTGCAGCCGCTGGGGCACGCCGCTCGCGGAGCGTCTCAGCCCCCGGCCGGCGGCGCCGCCGGCGCCCCCGTATAGCGCGCCCAGTCGTAGCTCGGGGCGGTGTAGCACTTCGTCAGCCCCGTCCGGCTCGGATTGCGATAGGTGGCCGTGAATCCGGTGGCGTCGGTGCTCCCGGTCGTGCTGGCGGTGGAGGTGATGGTCAGGGTGATCGTGTACCGGGCCAGCTCGCCGTTGGCGTACACGCGCCCCGCGCAGCTGACCGGGGCGGTGAACGTGCCGGAGCCCTTGTAGTAGCCGGCGGCCTGCCACACCAGCATCAGCGTGTCCTGACCGGTGGCACCCCGCTGGCGGATCAGCTGGACGGTCGCACAGCCGCCGCTCGGGCACTGGGGCACGAACGTCCAGGTCCGGCTCACCGGCTCGCCGCGGTACTCGTCGGGGACGTTGACCGCGCCCATCACGGTTCCGGTGGCGGTGAATTGCCCCTGCAGGCGGGTCGTCGGGGTCGGGGGCGGTGAGGAACCGGCCAGTGCGGCCGGCGTTCCGGTCAGGGCCGCGGCGCTCAGCCCGCCGGCCGTCAGGGCCACGGCCAGGGCCGCCCCGGGCCGCTTCAGGCCCGCGCCGGCGCCCGCTGCCCGCCGGATCAGCCGCCACCCGCTCACGCTCCGAACCCCAGCGCCAGCTCGGCCAGCAGGCGCACGCCCCAGCCGGTGCCGCCGCGGTCGAAATACGGTGTGCGCCCGTTGAAGGCCACCGCCAGCATGTCGAGGTGCGCCCAGGGCGTGTCGCCGGCGAAGTGGTGCAGGAACTCGGCGGCCGCGCTGGCCAGTCCGACCCGCGGCTCGGGACGGTTGGTCAGGACCGCGTAGCGGCCCTTGGTCTGCTCGGCGTAGCGCGGGTGCAGGGGCAGCCGCCAGACCAGCTCGCCGGTCCGCTGGCCGCACTCGATCACCCGGGCGGCCAGTGCGTCATCGTTGGCCATCAGACCGGCGTACACGTAGCCGAGCGCGGCCTCCACCGCACCGGTCAGCGTGGCCGCGTCGACGATCGCCGCACACCCCGCGCGCCGGGCGTGGGTGATGCAGTCGGCCAGCACCATTCGGCCTTCGGCATCCGGGTTCTCGACCTCGATCGTGGTGCCGTCCAGCGCGGTCACGACGTCTCCGGGCCTGACCGCGTGGGGGCCGGGCAGGTTCTCGACCGCCCCCACCACGCCGAGCACGCGGACGGGCGCCTCGAGCTCGGCCAGGGCGCTGATCGCCTCGATCACCGCGGCGCCCCCGCACATGTCGAACTTCATGTCCGCCATCCGCGGCGCCGGCTTGAGGGCCAGGCCGCCGGTGTCGAAGGTGACCGCCTTGCCGATCAGCGCCAGGCGCGGCGAGCCGGCGGCGACCCCCGGGGGCTCATAGCGAAGCTCGATCAGGGCCGGCGGCTCGGTGCTGCCCTGGGCGACGGCCGCGAACGCGCCCATCCCGCGGCTGCGAATCTCGGCACCGTCCAGCACGGTGACCTCGAGCCCGCCGGCTCGCGCCGGAAGCTCCCGGGCGTACTGGGCGAGCGCCGCGGGAGTCAGATCGTTGGCGGCCGTGTTGGCCAGATCCCGGGCCCGGCTCTGGGCCGCGGCCAGCACCGCGGCGCGCCGGATCGGAGCCTGCAGATCCGCCTCACCACTGATGATCAGCTCCTCCAGGGGGGTCTCGGCGGGCGGGGCCGGCCGGTAGCGGTTGAAGCGGTAGGCGGCCAGCGCGGTCCCGCTGATCAGCCCCTCGGCGATCTCGGGACCGGTCTGCGCGGGCAGCTCCCAGCACAGCCGCCGGGTACCCAGCTCCCGGGCCCGGGCGACGGCGTGGGCGGCCGCCACGCGGGCGCGCTCGAAATCGAACTGCGCGCGCGGGCCGAGCCCGGCGATCACCACGCGGGCGTGCGCGTCGTGGAGGACGGCGACCTGCCCGAGGCTCTGGCCGCCCTCGCCGCGGTCCAGCAGCGCCTCGAGCGCGCCGCCCTGCAGCTCGCGGGCCCGGGTGGCCGGGGACTCATGCTCAAACACGCCGATGGCGACGGTGTCGGCGCCCGTGGCGAGCGGGTTCGCGGTGCTCGCCGTGACCTCCACCGCGGGCACGTTACCAGCGGCGCCGCCGTGGCCCGCGTAGCATTGCCATTGACCCTGACCCGAACCCCGCAAAGGAACTCTCGATGCCCAAGACAGTGATCCTCTCGGCCGCCCGCACGCCGATCGGCAAGCTCGGCGGGGGCCTGGCGTCATTGGACGCCACGGAGCTCGGTGCCACCGCCATCTCGGCCGCGCTGGAGCGCGCCGACGTCGACCCGGGGGCGGTCGAGCACGTGATCATGGGCCAGGTGCTCCAGGCCGGACAGGGGCAGATCCCGTCCCGCCAGGCCCAGATCAAGGCGGGCATTCCCAAGGAGATCCCCTCGGAGACGATCAACAAGGTCTGCGCCTCGGGGATCCGGGCCACGGGCCTGCTCGACGCTGCGATCCGCGCCGGGGACATCCAGGTCGGCGTCGGCGGCGGGATGGAGTCGATGTCCAATGCGCCCTACCTCCTGAAGGGGGCCCGGTTCGGCTTCCGCATGGGCGACGGGAAGGCGATCGACGCGATGATCAACGACGGTCTCACCAACCCGTTCTCGGGCAAGCACATGGCCCAGGAGGCCTCCGAGGTGGCCGCCGAGCTGGAGATGACCCGCGCCGACATGGATCGCTGGGCGCTCCGCTCCCACCAGCTGGCCGTCAAGGCCACCGACGAGGGACGCCTGCCCGAGGAGATCGTCCCCGTGACCGTCAAGGGCCGCAAGGGCGACACCGTGGTCGAGATCGACGAGGCTCCGCGCCGCGACAGCACCCTGGAGACGCTGGCCAAGCTGCCGCCGATCTTCCTCAAGGACGGCAGCCATACGGCCGGCAACTCGCCCGGCGTCAACGATGGCGGTGGCGCGCTCGTCGTGGCCAGTGATGAGTGGGCCCGGAGCAACGGCAAGACGGTCCTGGCCACCATCATCGCCCAGGCCCAGGTCGCCGATGACTTCGCCTACCTGGCCCGCACCCCGGCCAAGGCGGCCCAGAAGGCGCTGGCCAAGGCCGGCCTGAGCGTCGAGGACATCGACCTGTGGGAAATCAACGAGGCCTTCGCCTCGGTGACGCTGAACTCGATGCGGACGCTCGGCATCGATGAGGACAAGGTCAACGTCAACGGCGGCGCCGTCGCCCTCGGCCACCCGATCGGCGCCTCCGGCGCGCGCATCCTGGGCACGCTCGTGTATGAGCTCCGGCGTCGCGGCGGCGGCCGCGGCTGCGCGGCGATCTGCTCGGGCGGTGGCCAGGGCGACGCCGTCATCGTCGAGGTCAATGGCGGCTGAGAACGCCGTCCCGTCTGGTTCCTCAGCCGCGCCCGGTCCCGATTCGGCGGGCACCGAGCCCGCCGGATCCACCGTGGCGGCGGCCTTCTTCGATCTCGACAAGACCCTGATCCAGGGCTCCTCGGCCTTCCAGTTCGGGCGCGCCGCGTACCGGGCCGGACTGCTCAGCCGCCGCCAGCTCCTCAATGACGCGCTGGCCAACGTCCGCTTCCGGCTGCACGGGGCCACCGACGCCGACTCGCTGGCCCTGCGTGACCGGATCTCGGCCTCGCTGGAGGGGACCCGGGTGGTGGACCTCGAGCGCCTGGGGGTGGCCGTCCTGGCCGGGATCCTGCCGCGCCATTACCCCCAGATGCTGGACATCGCCCACGAGCACCAGGACGCCGGCCGGCGGGCCTACATCGTCACGGCCGCCTCCCAGGAGCTGGCCGACATCCTCGCCCGGGTCATGGCCCTCGACGGCGCGATCGGCTCGGACCTGTCCGAGGTCGTGGACGGGGTCTACACCGGCAAGCCCACCGGCCTGTTCGTCTACCGGGCCCAGAAGGCGCTGGCGATGGAGGAACTGGCTCGGCGCGAGGGCATCGACCTGTCGGCCTCCTACGCGTATTCGGATTCCGAATCCGATCTGCCGATGCTGCGCGTGGTCGGGCACCCCGTGGCCGTCAACCCGGATGCGGCCCTGGCCCGCATCGCCCGGGAGGAGGATTGGCCGGTGCTGCACTTCGACCGTCTGCGCCGGCGACTGCGGACCGGGGCCGCCGTCGGCGCGACGGCCGCCGCCGCCGGGGCGGGGACGCTGGCCGTGCTGGGGCGCGTGCGCGCCCGGCGCTCAAGGCTGCCGCTGCCGCGCCGCTGAAGCGCGGCCGTACACTGCGCGGATGCTCTGTCATCGCCTGCGTGATCCCCGCCTGCGCGCGCTGATCCTCCTCACGCTCGTGCTGGCCGCCGCGTCCTCCGTCGCCCTGGCCGCCACCCGCACGGTGTTCGTCCGTGACAACTACTTCAGCGTCAAGACGCTCACGGTCGGCCGGGGGAGCCGCGTGAGCTGGCAGTGGAGGGGAGCCCTGAACCACAACGTGACGGTCAAGAGCGGACCGGTCCGGTTCCATTCCCGCACCCAGTACCAGGGCAGCTTCAGCCACACGTTCCTGCGCGCCGGGACCTACCGGCTGTACTGCACGCTGCACCCCGACATGAAGATGACCGTGGTCGTGCGGTAGGAGCCCGCCACTGCGGCGCGGGACACCGGCCGCCGATCAGCGGGCGATCACCGGTAGACTCGCGCCCTCGCAAATGGCCAGCACCACGTCTGAGAAGAAGATTCGCGTCGTCGTCGCGAAGCCGGGCCTGGACGGGCACGACCGCGGCGCGAAGATCATCGCCCGGGCCCTGCGTGACGCCGGCATGGAGGTGATCTACACCGGGCTTCACCAGACGCCCGAGCAGATCGTGGAGACGGTCATCCAGGAGGACGCCGACGCGGTCGGCCTCTCGATCCTGTCCGGGGCTCACATGACGCTCGTGCCGCGGATCATGGAACTGCTCTCCGAGCAGGGCATCGACGACGTCGTCGTGACCGTCGGCGGGACGATCCCCGCCGACGACATCGAGGAGCTGAAGCGACTCGGCGTGGCCGAGATCTTCACCCCCGGCGCTCCGGCCCAGCAGGCCATCGACTTCATTCGCGGCGCCGTCCGCGCCTGAGGTCATGGGCGCTCAGCGGTCGGGGGACAGCGCTGCGGGCCGCGGGCCCGCCGCTTGGTACATCGACGTTCCCGATCGGCAACCCGACCGATTGACTCGTCAGTCAACCGGGTAACATGGGGTCGCCCAAGGGTCACGAACGCAGGGTGCGGGGTCCGAAGCCCCGCGCAGGACATCCGATAGGAGGCCACACTTGAAGATTTGCGTCCTGGTCAAAGAGGTCCCGGACGCCGCCGTCGAGAAGCGCATCAACCCCTCGACGGGGCGCATGGACCGATCCGGGGAGAGAAACCTGAATCCCTACGACACGCACGCGATCGAAGCCGCGATGCAGATTCGTGAGGGCGGCACGGTCCAGGTCGACGAGATCGTCGCCGTGACGATGGGTCCCGAGACGGCCGTGCGAGCTCTGCACAAGGCCGTATCGCTGGGCGCCGACCGCTCGATCCACCTCAGCGATGACGCCCTGGCCGGCTCCGATGTGGCCGCCACCGGCTACGCGCTGTCCAAGGCCCTGGAGAAGGAGAGCCCGGATCTGGTCCTGCTCGGCCAGCAATCCGACGACGGCGAGTGCTACACGATCGGCGCCGTCGTGGCCGACCACCTGAAGATGCCCTCGCTGACCCAGGTGATCAAGATGGATGTGGCCGAGAGCGGCCTCACCTGCGAGCGGCAGGCCGAGTACGGCTACGACACCGTCGAGGTTGGCCTGCCCGCCGTGATCTCGGTCGGTGATGCCATCAACGAGCCCCGCTACCCGTCGCTGAAGGCGATCATGGGGGCCAAGAAGAAGCCGCTGGAGGCCGTCGGCGCCGCTGACGTCGGGATCGACACCTCGCTGGTCGGTCCGGACGGGTCACGGGTGCAGTGCGGCGACTTCCACGATCCCGCGGCCAAGGCGGCGGGGCAGATCATCGAGGATGAGGACACCGACGAGACGGTCGAGAAGATCCTCGCCTGGCTGGACGAAAGGAAGCTGATTTAGCAATGGCCGACGTTCTCACCTATGTGCTCCATTACGAGGGCGCGTTCAACAAGAACTCCCTCGGCGCCGTGTCCGAGGGCGCGGCCCGGGCCAAGGAGATCGGCGGCGAGTGTCATGCCGTGGTCGTCGGCGGCGATGACCTGACCGACGAGCTGTGCGCCACGCTCGGCTCCTACGGGGCGACCAAGGTCTTCCGCGGCAAGGGTCCCGAGGGTCTGGCCCAGCCGATCGTCGACGTGATGGCCAAGGTCATCGATGACCACGGCCACAGCTATGCGCTGTTCGGCGGGGGTCTGCTCGGCTTCGAGATCGGCGCCGGGCTGGCCGCTCGCAAGCAGGCCGGGGTGACCATGGAGGTCGTCGAGGTCAAGGCCGAGGACGGAAAGCTCACCGCCCACCGTCCGATCCTTGGCGACTCCAAGATCTCCGTGTCGCGCTATCGCGGCGACCTGGGGATCATCATCGGGCGCATCAACGCGTTCGAGATCCGCGAGGAAGGCTCCGGCACCGCCGAGGTCGTCGACGTCGACGTCGAGCTCTCGCCGTTCTCGACCCAGGCCAAGATGAAGCAGCGCGGCGAGCAGCGTGGCGCCGACGTGGACATCGAGGGTGCCGACATCCTCGTCGCCGGTGGCCGGGGGCTCGGCAAGGCGGAGGGCTTCGAGCTGGCCGAGGCCCTGGCCAAGGCGTTCGGCGGCAACGCGGCCGTGGCCGCCACCCGCGCGGTCGTCGACGCCGGCTGGTACCCGTACGCGGCTCAGATCGGCCAGACCGGGAAGACCGTGTCGCCGAAGCTGTACCTGGCCGCCGGGATCTCCGGGGCCATCCAGCACAAGGTCGGGATGCAGTCCTCGGAGAACATCGTGGCCATCAACAAGGACGCCAACGCGCCCATCTTCGAGTTCTCGGACCTCGGGATCGTCGGCGACCTGAACAAGATCATGCCCAAGCTCACCGAGGCCATCAAGGCCCGGAAGGGCGGCTGATTCGATGTCCAGCAACGGCAGAGGTCCCCACGCCCCGAGTGAATTCCCGCCCCCGGTCGACCCGGTCAAGGAATTCATCAAGCGCGATCTGGACGGAGAAGACGAGCGCATCGACGTGGGCGTGGCCATCGTCGGCGGTGGCACCGCCGGTCTGGCCTGCGCCAATCGGCTTCTGCAGCTGCTGGGTGAGGACGAGGCCATGATGGAGCGCCTCGGCGAGGTGCCGGTGGCGGTCATCGAGAAGGCCAAGACCTGTGGCGGCCACAACCTGAGCGGGGCGGTCATGCGTCCCGGGCCGCTGCAGGAGCTGTTCCCCGAGTTGTCTCGAGAGCAGTGGCGCGAGAAGCGCTTCGCGTTCGGCGAGGTGACCAAGGAATCGGTCTATGTGCTGACCAGCGCCAAGACCAAGCTCCCGGTCCCGATCCCGATGGTCCCGAACTTCAAGAACCACGGCAACGAGGTCGTCTCGGTCTCCGCGCTGGCCCGCTACCAGCAGCAGCAGGCCGAGGAGGGCGGCGCCTACATCCTCACCGAGACGGCGGCCACCCAGCTGATCGTGGAGGACGGGAAGGTCGTCGGGGTCCGCTCCGGTGACAAGGGACGGGGCAAGGACGGGGAGCCGCTGGGCAACTTCGAGCCCGGCACCGACATCCGGGCCCAGGCGACCGTGCTGGCCGAGGGCTGCTGGGGCCATCTGACCGGAGCGGCGATCAAGGAATTCAACCTGGCCAACGGACGCGAGCCGCAGGTCTGGGAACTGGGCGTCAAGGAGGTGTGGAAGGTCCCGAAGCCGCTGGACCGCGTGATCCACACGTTCAGCCAGCCGTGGCCGATGAAGATCTCCCGCAAGTACGGGCAGCTCGGTGGCACCTGGCTGTACCCGATGAAGGACGAGAACACGGGCGAGCATCTGGTCTCGATCGGCTTCGTGGCCGACCTCAACTACCGCGACGCCACGACCTCGGTCCACGACCTGCTGCAGCAGTTCAAGCTGCATCCGCTCGTCAAGGGGATCCTCGAGGGCGGCGAGCGCGTGGCCTGGGGGGCCAAGGCGCTGCCCGGCGGCGGCTACTGGTCGATGCCCAAGCTGTCGATGCCCGGTGCGGTGCTGGTCGGCGATGCGGCGGGGATGGTCGACACGGCGGCGCTCAAGGGCGTGCACCACTGCATCAAGTCCGGCATCCTGGCCGCGGAGGCGATCTACCGCTCGCTCAAGAACGGCGAATCGCTGGAGAGCTACGAGCAGGCGGTCGAGGAGTCCACGATCGGCCAGGAGCTCTACCAGGTCCGCAACGCACGCCAGGCGTTCCAGAAGGGCTTCGTGATGGGCAGCCTCCTGGCCGGCCCGGCGATCATGTCCAAGGGCAAGGTCCCGCGGGGCCGGCAGGAGTGGCACCGCGACGACGCCGAGCCGCTGTTCGTCGGCGACACCCGCGACGGCTATCCCAAGCCGGACGGCAAGTACACCTTCGACAAGCTGTCCTCGGTCTACATCACGGGCAACGCCACCCGAGACGACGCGCCCAACCACATCCGGATTCACAAGCACGTGCCGCGCGAGATCGCCGAAGCCTGGCGCTACATGTGCCCGGCCGGGGTATACGAGATCCCTGAGGACGCGCCCGAGACCGGTCCGGTCGACGTGATCGTCAACTACACCAACTGCGTGCAGTGCGGCGCGATCACCGCCAAGGGCGGCCGGCTCACGGTCCCCGAGGGCGGCGACGGGCCCCTCTACCAGATCACCTAGGCGCAGGCGGTGGCTCGGCGGTCAGTCGTCCGCTGACGGTGCCACGACGTTGCCGATCCCGCGCCGCACCTGCGTGCCCCAGCCCTGCTTCCG
>DASVYO010000038.1:0-8770 GCA_036392135.1 Solirubrobacteraceae bacterium | reverse complement strand
CGGCCCCGTCAGCTGGTCCTGGTCTGCGACGTGTCCGGCTCGATGTCCCCCTACGCACGGATGCTGCTCCAGTACATGCACGCCTGCGTGGCCGCGCGCCGGCGCGTGGAGGCGTTCGCGTTCGGAACGCGGTTGACCCGGATCACGCACGAGCTGGCCGGCCGCGATCACGACCGGGCGCTGGATCGGGCGGCGGCGGTGGTGAGCGACTTCTCCGGGGGGACGCGGATCGGCGCCGCGCTGGCCGAGCTCAACCGGGTCCACGGCCGTCGGGTCGGCCGGGGGGCGGTGGTGGTGATCCTGTCCGACGGCTGGGATCGCGGCGATCCGGAGGAGCTCGACGCCGAGATGGCGCGGCTGCGGCGCTCAGCGCACCGCGTGGTGTGGCTCAACCCACTCGCCGCCCACCCCGACTATGAGCCCCTGACGCGGGGGATGCGCGCCGCCGTCCCCCACACCGATGAGCTGCTGGCCGGGAACTCGCTGGCCTCGCTGGAGCAGCTGGCGGTCATCCTGGAGGCGATGTGAGCGCCGGGCGGGAGGGCGAGGCTGCGGCCTGGGTCGAGACCTCCGAGCTGCGCGGGCCGAGCTTCGCGGCTGCCGACGGTGCCCCGGGGCGGGTGATCCTGTTCGGTGCCGTGCCGCTGGCCGCCGCCCTCAGCCGGCTGGTCCGGGTGATCGGCTGGCGCGCGTTCGTGGTCGATCCGCGGCCCCGGTTCGCCACCCCGGAGCGCTTTCCCGATGCGGAGCGGGTGCTGGTGGCCTGGCCGGAGGAGGCCATCGTGTCGCTCGGGGGCATCGACGCCGACACGTCGATCGCCGTCCTCGCGCACGACCCGGAGCTGGACGACCGCGCGCTCGCCCTGGCGCTGCGCTCGCCGGCCTCGTTCATCGGGGCGATGGGCTCGCGTCGCACCCAGGAGGCCCGGCACGAGCGGCTGCGGGCGGCGGGCGTGAGCAGCGGCGACCTGGATCGCCTGTCCGGTCCGCTCGGCCTCGATCTCGGAGCGCTGACTGCCGAGGAGACGGCGCTGTCGATCCTGGCCGAGATGGTGGCCGTCAGCCACGGGCGCGCCGGCGGGCGTCTTCGAGCCGCGAGCGGCCCGGTCCGCTCGCCGCTGACGTGATCGCCGGGCTGGTCCTCGCCGCGGGCGCGGGGACGCGGTTTGCCGGCCCCGAGTCGAAGCTGCTGGCCGAGGTGAGCGGCAAGCCTGTGCTCGAACGGGCCGTCGCGGCGGCCTGCGCGGTGCCGGCGCTCGAGCGGGTGCTGGTCGTGCTGGGCGCCGACGGCGCCGAGATCCGGGCTCGGGTCGAGTTTGGGCGGGCGGAGACGGTGCTGTGCCCGGACTGGGCGACCGGGCAGGCGGCCTCCCTGCGCTGTGGGCTGCGGACGCTGACCGGTGCCGAGAAGGTGATCGTCACCCTCGGTGACGCGCCCCTCCTGACGCCGCAGGCGATCGCGCGCTTCGTGGATCAACCGGGGGGCACACGGGCGGTGTTCGACGGTCGTCCCGGTCACCCCGTGGTCCTGGGGCCGGCCGAGATCACGGCCGCCAGGTCGCTGTCCGGCGACCAGGGAGCGCGCGAACTGCTGCGCGGCGGGTGGCAACTTGAGGTGGGGCACCTATGCTCAGGCCGCGACGTCGACACCCCTGACGATCTGGAGGCCATTCGCGATGAAGCTAGAGCAGTCATTTGAGGTCGCCGCTCCGCTGGAGCGGGTCTGGGCAGCGCTGATCGACGTCGAGCGAGTGACCCCCTGCCTGCCCGGTGCGTCCGTGACCGGGCGCAACGACGACGGCAGCTACAACGGCGACTTCAAGGTCAAGATCGGTCCGACGACCGCCGCCTACAGCGGCAAGCTGATGATGGAGAACGTCGACGAACAGGCGCACACGGCCACGATGCAGGCTCAGGGGACCGACCGCCGCGGCCAGGGCGGGGCCAAGGCGACGATCGTCTCCTCAGTCAGCGAGGGCGCCGGCGGCGCCGGCTCGACCCGGGTCGAGGTGGTCACCGACTACCACATCACCGGCCGGCTGGCCCGGTTCGGCCGCGGCGGGATGATTGAGGACATCTCCAATCGCCTGCTGGGCGAGTTCGCCAAGTGCCTGCAGACGACGCTGGCCGGGGTCCCGGCTCCGGAGCCTCCGGCCCCGGCCGCGACGGACGGGGGAAGCCAGGCCGCCGCGGGTCCTCCGGCCGCGACGGACGGGGAAAGCCAGGCCGCCGCGGATGCGCCGGCAGCGGGCAACGGGACCCCGTCCGGGTTCGCGCCGCCGCCGCCGGTGGCCGGATCCGAGCCGATTGAGGGCGTGTCCCTGATGGCCTCCGTGCTCTGGAAGCAGGCCAAGCGCAACCCGGCCCCGGTCATCGCCATGGTGCTCGGCTTCCTGCTCGCGCTGCGCGTGCTGCGCCGCCGCGACTGACCGCCGCCCGAGCCGAGCGGCTGCCTACCCGAGCGACTGCCTACCCGAGCGACTGCCTACCCGAGCGACTGCCTACCCGAGCGACTCCCGCGCCGCCGGCTCCTGGAAGCTGGCCGCGGGCAGCACGGCCACGATCCCGGTCGGGTTGATCATCGGGTGCGTTCCGTAGTAATGCGCCCGAATCTCGTCGAAGGAGACCGTCTCGGCGACTCCCGGCCACTGGTAGAGGTCGCGGGCGTAGGGCCACAGGCTCCGGTATTCGATCAGCTTGCGGATCGAGCACTTGAAGTGGATCTGGTAGACGGCATCGAACCGCAGCAGGGTGGTGAACAGGCGCCAGTCGGTCTCCACCGGTGCGGCGCCGAACAGGAAGCGGCGCTCGGCCAGCCGCAGGTCGAGCTCATCGAGGGCCTGGAAGAGCTGGTTGACCTCGCGCTCATAGACGGCCTGCTGGGTGGCGAAGCCGGCCTTGTAGACGGCGTTGTTGACGTTGTCGTAGATCAGGGCGTTCAGCGCATCGATCTCCTGGCGCTGGGCGGCGGGATAGAGATCGACCGGGTGCGAGGCGAGCGGGGCGAACACGGTCGAGAACATGCGCAGGATGTCGGCGGACTCGTTGGAGACGATCGTCTCCTGCTCCTTGTCCCACAGGACGGGAACGGTGATCCGGGCGTCGTAGCCGGGGTCGGAGGCGGCATAGGCCTGGCCGAGCAACTCGAATCCGTTGACCGGGTCGGTGTACCGGCCGCCGCTGAAGCGCCAGCCCCGCGAGTCGCGCAGTGGGTCAACGAACGAGACGCCGATGGCCTCCTCGAGCCCCATCAGCCGGCGGGCGATCAGCGTCCGGTGGGCCCACGGGCAGGCCCGGGCGGCATAAAGGTGGTAACGGCCCGCGGTGGGCGGGAAGCCGCTCGAGCCGTCCTCGGTGACCCAGCCCCGGAAGGCGCTCTCCTGCCGTCGGAAGGCGCCGTCCGGACCGCCTTCACGACCGAGGGAGAACTTCTGGGCGGGAGAGGGCTTCTGGGTGCGAATGCTCATGCTTCGAGGCTAGTGCCCGGAATTTCCGACTCGGGACACCGGATGGCCGGGCGCTCCTCCCGGGCGGGGGATCGAGCCGATGCTCGGCTATCCGCCCGAGTAGATGCGTTCCAGCAGCCGCAGCATGGCCGGAGAGGTCAGGCCGCTCCCCGGGCAGCAGGTGGGGCCGTTCCGGAGGCTGATGCCGATCTCCAGGTGAGGTCCAGTCGACATCCCGACGATTCCGCAGCCCACCTCGGCGATCGGCTGGCCGGCCTGAACCACGCTGCCGACCGGCACCAGGGCCGGCGCGGCGTGGCCGTAGTAGACGAAGCGCCCGTTGAGGGGGCCGCCGGTCACCCGCAGGACCGGGGCGTAGGGACCGAAGCCCGAGATTCCCTCCTGGACGATCACCCCGTTGGTGACCGCCACCAGCACGGCGGCGGGGCCGCAGGCGACGCCCCGCGTGGAGATGTCGACGCCCTGATCGGGCGACCACGTGCCGGGCGGCGCGGCCACCGAGGCCGGCTGGATCGGGAACACGAAGCCCTCGCCGGAGCCGAGGGCGTTCAGCTCCTGGACCAGCTTGAGCTCCCGGCGGACCTCGGCCAGCGAGATCGGGCGGGCGTTGGGGTCACCGATCGGATCGGCGGCGGCCGCCGAGACCGCGGCCTGGGCGCCGACCGTGGGCTCGATCGCCTGCGGGTGGGCATGGGGAAGGGTGGCCGTTCCGCCCGCTCCGCCGCCACCGCTCGCCCGTCCCGACCCGGATCCCCCGGTCGAGGCCGAGCCGCAGCCGGCCAGGACGAGGACGATGACCACCACCGCGGCGATCCAGACAGTCCGGAACATCGCCGGCTAGTTCAGCAGGTTTGCGCGAGCCGCACGTCAGCAGACCGGGTCAGGCGGCCACGCGCAGGGTACGGAGGGGTGGACGCTCGACCGGATCGGAGTCGAGCGCGCACAGCGTCTCCTCGCCGGCGGCCAGGAACGATCCGGGGAGCGGCCCGGTCAGCCGCCCGTCGCGGACCAGCCGAGTGCTCACGGCGTGCAGCACGGCGAAGGCCATCGGACCGAGGTCGCGCAGGGGCTGATGCGCGTTCTGGCGCACATCGAGGTCGACCTGGGCCAGCGCCTCGAGTCCCTCCTCACGGTGAGCATCGAGCAGCAGCGCGATGTCGACCCCGTAGCCGGTCACGAACGGCAGCCGCTCGAGCAGATCGCGGCGGACCCCGATCTCGCCCGCCAGCGGCTGGTGCAGTCCGGCCAGCTCGGGATAGAACAGGTTCAGGAGCGGGCGCGCCGTGAGCTCGGTGACGCGACCGCCTCCGTCGGGCAGCGTCTGCCCGCCAATCCGGAACGGCCGGCGATAGAAGCCCTTGACGAAGCTGATCTCGGGCCGGTCGAGCAGGGGCCCGAGCAGGCCGCAGACGAAATGCGCCCCGAAGCCCTCGGTGTCTGCGTCCAGGAACAGGATGATCTCCCCGGTGAGGACGGGCAGCGCTCGCCACATGGCGTCCCCCTTGCCGAGCACCGGCCCGAGCTCGGGCTGCAACTGCTCCTGCTCATGGACCTCCGCGCCGAGGCCGCGGGCGATCTGGGCGGTCCCATCCGTCGAGTCATCGACCACCACGACCTGGTCGAGCACGCCGCGGTCGCGGAGCTGCAGGAGAGTCGTGACGATCGGGCCGATCGTGGCCGCCTCGTTGCGGGCCGGCAGGCAGACCGACACCGTGACGTTGCGTCGCGCAGCGAGCCCCGGGACGGGAAAGTCGGTGTGCGCGAAGGTATGGCTGGTGCGCCAGGCGCTGGCCCGGAGGGACATAGGGTGAGAGGATGACAGCCGGGCGCGCGGGGAGAGCTCGGGCTGACTCATCCGGGCTGTACGATCTTGATCGTGAGGAGCGGGGTGGCTCACACGGCGGACCTGGCCGCTGAGCGGCCGGATGCCCAGCGAGCAGAGTTCAGGTCCATCGGATCGGGGAATGGCTTGAGTGGGCGGACGAATCGGCCGATAGGACAGACGGGGCCGGGCCGGGGCGAGCTTCAGTAATCAGGCACATGAACCGCGTTCTGCACCTTCCCAGCTACCGGCGCCTGCTGGTCGCCTACGGGCTCAATGAGCTGGCGTGGTCGGTCGGCACGCTGGCCCTGGCCCTTCTCGTCTACCGCCGCACGGGCAGCGCGCTGGGCGCGACGGCCTTCTTCATCTGCTCCCAGGTGGCCCCGGCCGTGCTCTCGCCGCTGTTCGTCTCGCGCATGGACCAGCGCTCGCCACGCGGGGTGCTGCCGGTCCTCTACGTACTGGAGGGAGCCCTGTTCGCCGTGCTGGCCGCGCTCACCTCCAGCTTCTCGCTGATCGCGGTGCTCATCCTGGTCGTGCTCGACGGGAGCGTGGCCATCGTCGCACGCTCCCTGGCCCGGGCGGCCACGGTCGAGATCCTGCGTCCGCTCGACCTGCTGCACGAGGGCAATGCCCTGACCAACCTGGTCTTCTCGATCTGCTACATGGCCGGACCGGCCCTGGGCGGCGTCGTGGTCGCGGCGGGCGGCACCGTGGCGGCGCTCCTGGTCAACAGCGCTCTGTTCGCCGGGATGGCCGTGGTCCTGGTCACCGCCAGCGGCCTGCCCCGCGGCGCGGCCGAACCCGAGCCCACCAAGGGACGCGTCCGGTCGGCTCTCAGTCATGTCCGCAACGACCCTCCGTTGCGCTGGATGCTCGTCCTGCAGGCCGGCGGCACCGCGGCCTTTGCCATGTCGATCCCGGTTGAGGTGGTGCTGTCATCGCACACGCTGCACGCCGGGGCCGGCGGATATGGCGCCCTGATGTCCGGCTGGGGTGCGGGCGCGGTGGTCGGCAGCGCGGTCTACGCGCGCTGGCGGCGGCGGCCGGCGCTGGCCTTGATGGTGGGGAGCGCGGTGGCGATGGCCAGCGGTTTCGCCCTGATGGCCGCCGCTCCATCGATCGTGGTCGCGGTCATCGGCGCAGCCCTGGGCGGCGTTGGCAACGGCGGCGGGCTGATGGCGGCCAAGACCCTCCTGCAGGAGTACACGCCCCAGCGCTGGATGGCCATCGTGACGAGCCTCAACGAGTCGATCTCCCAGCTCGCGCCGGGGGTCGGGATCCTGCTCGGAGGCGCCCTGGCCGCCGTGGCCAGTCCGCGTCTCGCGCTGGGCGTGGCCGCGGTGGGGACCTTGACCTACGCAGCCCTCGCCTCGGTGGTGCTGCGGCCGGCCCGCCTCGGCGAGCCCCCTGCGGCCGTGAGAGCCGATGGTGGCAACGGCGTGCCCCCGGACACCACGGCGGCCATCGTTCCCATTCCGTTGGAGAGAGATGAGACGCTGGCCTAGTGGGCGCTACCCCCGACCGTCTCGGCTGCATCGACATGGGGTCGAACACGACGCGCCTGCTGGTAGCTGATCGCGCCGGGGACAAGCTGACCTGGGTTCACCAGGAGCGGACGTTCACGCGGGTCGGTCAGGCGCTGGTGACCGGAGGGCAGCTCGGACCGGCCAAGATCGCCGAGGTGGTCACGGTGGTCCGCGAGCAGCTGCACAGCGCCCGGGCGCTCGGGGTGAGCCGGGTGCGGCTGGTGGCCACGGCCGCCATCCGCGGCGCCGCCGACGGCGCGGAACTGGCCGCCGCGGTGCGGGCCGCCACCGGTCAGGAGGTCGAGATCCTGTCCGAGCAGGAGGAGGCGCGGCTGGCCTTCGTGGGAGTGGCGGGGACGCTCGAGCCGTGGCCGGAGGGGGAGCTCGGCGTGGTCGACGTCGGCGGTGGCTCGTCCGAGCTGGTCGTGGGGGAGTGCCCGGATCGGGTCCGCTGGTGGGCCTCGCTGCCGCTCGGCTCGGCCGTCCTGATCGGCTCGGGTGCCTGGAGCGACCCCCCGATGTCGGCGCAACTGGACCGCCTGCGGGCGCGGATCGCGGACGAGCTGGCTCGGCTCGAGATTCCGCGTCCGGCAATCGCGGTCGCCGCCGGCGGCAGCGCCACGTCCCTGGGCCGGTTGGTCGGCCCGATCCTCGACCCCAGGACGCTGGGCCGGGCGCTGGCGTTTCTGACCATGGCTCCGGCGGCCGAGGTGGCGGCGCGGTTTGCCATCGACCCCGAGCGGGCTCGGTTGCTGCCCGCCGCCCTGCTGATCCTGGAGGCCGCGGCAACGGCCTTTGGCGTGCCGCTCCACGTCGGTCGCGGTGGCATCCGCGAGGGCGTGCTGCTAGAAGCCTGACAGCGATGGCCGTCGAACCTCCGATCTCCCCCCGCGAGGCGCTGGCCGAGGTGCGGCTCCGCGCGCCCACGCGCGGCAACCGGCGCCTCGAGCGCCTGCTGGAGGCGGTCAACACGGATCAGCAGCTGAAGGCGTGGTGGCACGTGTCAGCGGTCAACGCCACCCGGCGGCTGGGCATGTCCGATCACTCCTGGGTTCACATCCAGATCGTGCTCAACATCGGGCTGCGCCTGTCCCGGCTGCTGTTCCGGCGGGGCGTGACCCCCAGCGTGGTGGCCGATTACGGGATGAGCGAGCGCGACGCCGAGGTGGTGGTCGCGGCGGCCTGCCTGCTGCACTGCGTGGGCATGTCGATCCATCGCGAGGATCATGAGCTCTACAGCCTGTTCCTCAGCGCCGACAAGCTGGGAAGCCTGCTGGCCGATGTGTATGAGGAGCCCGAGCGGACGATCATTGCCGCCGAGGCGCTGCACGCGATCATCGGCCACCGCCGCCGGGGCCACCCGTTCACCGTCGAGGCGGGAATCGTCCGGGTGGCCGACGCCCTCGACATGGCGCGGGGACGATCGCGGATCCCGTTCGAGGCCGGCCACCAGAACATCCACTCGCTGTCGGCCTACGCGATCGAGGAGGTCAAGATCTCCGCGGGACGCGATCGGGCCGTGCGGGTCGAGATCCAGATGTCCAACAGCGCCGGCATCTTCCAGGTGGATGAGCTGCTGGCCGAGAAGCTCCGCGGCTCCGGGCTGGAGGAGCACGTCGAGGTGATCGCCAGGATCGACGCCGAGCATGAGCAGCGGCTGATCCCGGTGTTCCGGATCTGAGCGCGGCCGGGCCGGCCGCTACCAGTGCACGCCGCGCATCAGGTGCGCGAGCGCGACCTGCTCGGTGGACGCCTGCTCGTTCGGGTCCTTCTCGCCGCGCGCGGCGGCTGAATCCGGGAAGACCTTGTAGGCAGTCGAGAGGATCTGGTCGACCGCCTTCGGCACGAGCGCGTACGCGACCTCGCCGAACGTCCCGAGCCGGGTGTTGATCTGCTTCGGCTTCGCGCGGATCGCCTCGCAGATGAGGTCGGCAGCCTCGTCCGGGGAGATC
>DASVYO010000037.1:0-58353 GCA_036392135.1 Solirubrobacteraceae bacterium | reverse complement strand
TTCAAACCATGTTTAAGCCGTGTTTGGGCGGCCCGCGCGATAGTCGCCGACGCTCCGGCCGCACGGGCGACCGGCGGACACCAACCACATGCTCCGCAGCCATCACCTCAAGATCCCTGCCGCGATTGCGCTCTGCGCGCTCACGCCAGCGGTAGCCAGCGCCAGACCGATTCCTCTCTACCCATGCCAACGCGCGAACACCACGTCATCCGCGCAGCCGAACCCACCGTCGGTCCTGCGCGTCCTGACCGCGAACAGCGGGTTTGACTGGGGCGACGCGGGCATCGGCGCGGCCGGCGGGGTGGCGCTGTCATTGATCGGCATCGGCGGGGCACTCGGCGTCGCGCAACAACGATCCCGATCGGACACGAAGCCGCTCCGTCCCCGGCGTGTGATCGGGCCCGCTCGGTCGCCAACAACGCGCCATCGGAGGGAAAGATGATTGAGAACGCAGCGCTGTCGGCCGTGTTCAACGCGGTCAACGGGATAGCGCGTCGTTCACAACCCACGCGTTCGACTCGGGCACCGCCTTGATCGGCGCAGTTTCCGGCATGGTCAACGCGAATCCTCGCGGTCGGGGCCGCAAGGCCGGCCTCACAACCCAACACCAGCGCGACCGGCCGCGGCACGGTCGGCGCGACCAACGCCTCCGCGATGCGGACGGCAGGGAGGACACACCAATGAGGAAGGTCATGACACGACGGGGACGGACCGCGTTGGCAGCGGCCGTGGCGGTTGCGGTGATCGGAGCCGGGGGCGCATACGCGGACTCCGTGATGTTCCCGCCACAGTTGCCGCCCGGGGGACCGACCGGCTTCTTCGTCTCGAACAACCGGATCGCCGACATGGAGCTGCAGGCGCTGGCGCATGCAGTTGAGCCGAACGGCAGCCGCCTGTTCCTGCAGCACTCGGTGTTTGCGCCTGGCCAATCGACCGGATGGCACACCCACCCCGGCCCGGCGATCGTGATGGTCGTCAGCGGCTCGCAGACCCTCAAGGAAGTTCAAGGGTCGCAATGCATGACGGTCACAGCAGACGCCGGTAGCGGCTTCGTAACCACCACGGGCGTCCACGAAGCTCTCACCGGCCCGCAAGGCGCCGACACGTGGGCGCTCTACGTGCTCCCGCCCGACGCGACCGCTGTCCGAACCCCTGCACCGGCCCCGAACCCCTGCAACTAGAAAGGAAAGTTCAGATGACACCAGTCAGAACGGTGCTCGCGCTCGCGGCACTCACCGCGTCGGCGCTGCTGCCGGCCACCGCACAAGCGGCCCCCGCGCCGGTTGGCTTCAGCGGCCAGGCCACCGACACAGCCGAGGTGAGCGGCCTAGGCTTCGACCACGCCTTCACCAACCTCGGAACGTGGACGGCGACAGGCGCGCTGTCCGGCTCGTTCAACGTGTCCGAGCAGACGTGGTTGAGCGGCTTTTCCGTTCACTGCGTCGACACCCTGACGCCGGTGACCGGGGAGGCGGGAACGATCACAGTCGGGGTCAACGCCAAGTTCGTCGGGTCCACCACACAGTATGGATTCTTCAGCGGCACCTGGACGATCACCTCTGGCACCGGTGCCTACGCGAATCTGACCGGGAACGGCGAATACACCGGAGTGATCGACCGTTTCGCGCAGCCCAGGACCATCACCGAGACACTGACCGGGCACGGGAGCTGAATGAACCGGAGGACGCACGTGGCACGGTGAGCCGGGGCCGCCTACCGTGCCACCGGGCGCGTCACTGCCCGCGTAAGTGCTGGGTGGGCCCGAAGCCCGTGCCCACCCAAGCTCGGGCACTCAGCGCCTGGTCTCGTACCTGGTCAGCACCACGCCGTCGGGAAACGTCCGGGTCTCCACGAGGGTCAGGTTCACCCAGTTGTCCAGGGCCGTGAAGAACGGTGTGCCGCCGCCGACAAGGACCGGATGGGTGACGATCACGTACTCATCGATCAGCCCGGCCCGCATGGCCGCTGCGGCGAGTGTGGCGCCGCCGATGTCCATGGGGCCGCCGTCGTCGGCCTTGAGCCTGGTGATCTCGCTGACCGCGTCGCCGGTGACCAGGCGGGTGTTCCAGTCGACCGTGCTGGTCGTCGAGGAAAAGACCACCTTCGGCATTTGCCGCCAGCGGCGGGCGAACTCGATCTCCGCCGGTGTGGCGCCGGGCTGCTGGTCGGCGGTCGGCCAGTGGGAGCTCATCGTCTCCCACAGCTTGCGCCCATACAGCGCCAGGCCCGTCGCCGCCACCCGGTCAGACCACCACTGGAACAGCTCGTCGCTCGGGGCGCTCCAGCCGAGGTCGTCGCCGGGCGCGGCGATGTAGCCGTCCAGCGTCAGGTTCATGCCAAAGGTCAGTTTCCGCACGGCGTCAGCCTCCCGTGAGTCGGTTTTCGGCGTACAGACCAGCACGGCGCGGAAAAGTCATCCACCGCAACCGCGGGCAAAGCAGGTGTCTCGGCCAGCGAGCCGCTTGGCCTCCATCTCGGACGGTACCCGTCAGAGCTTCACCGTCAGCGTGAGTGGCTGATAGCCGGCGTGCGTCACCGTGAGCGTCGCCTTCCCGGACGAACCGCCCGGCACAGTGACCGTGGCGACCCCCGACGCGTTCGTCTTCGCCTTCTTGCCCGCGATCGCCACCGTCGCGCCGGGCACCGCGTCGCCGGCATCGGTCACCGTCACCGTCACCGTGTGGGCGATCACCTTGCCCGTGCCGTTCTTGATCGCCTTGACCTTCACCGACGCGCTGAGCAGCGGCAGGACGCGCGCGTAGTAGTTGCCCGCCGGCACGACGGTGTTCGCGTTCGGGATCTCATCAGCGAACAGGTCGAGCGGGCCGAGCCGCCCGTCGCCGGACAGGCGGTAGAGGGTGAACGCGTTCGAGTTGACGCGCTGGAGGGGCTCGAAGCGCGTCACCGCGCGATTGGAGCGCGTCACGGCGATCCCGGACGGGCTGTCGGTTCCCCAGAAGACCCAGATGCGGCCGTCGGGGCCGGTGGCCGTGCCGAGCGCCTTCGCGGCGAGCCCGGGCACCGCACCCACCGCCACTGAGCCGCCCCCATAGCGAAGCAGCCGGACATGAGATCCGTCAGACGTATAGGCCGCGTAGACCCCGGCGCCCTTGTCGCGCCCCGACGGGATCAGAGCATTGCGCGGCTGACCTGGAACCGGCTGGGCGGCGCTGATCGGGGCGGCGCCCTGGAGCCAGTCGCCGCCCGCCCCGTTGAGCGACCGCCAGCCGGCGACGACCTGATGCGTCGCCGCGTCGACGGCGAGGTCGGCGTCGGTCATCGACGCGTTCGCGGGCGTCGTGAGCTGGTAGTTCGCCGCGGTCGGGCCGAGGCCGACCTGGATGACGAGGTTGCCCGCGTGCGGGAGCGCGAGCACCGGAGTGGCTCCCGACATGACCGCGGTGACGTCAGCGGCGTCGGCCAGCGCCTCATTCGGGCCCGTCCCCCTCACGTCGAACGGCGCGCCCCAGGTGCTGCCGCCGTTCATCGACGACATCCCCCACACCGTGCTGAACAGGCTTGGGTTGGCCGCACCGAAGAACGCCGTGAGACCGCCGGTGGGCGATGCGACCAGTCCCGGCTGGGTGGTTGCCCAGGACGAAAGAGCCGGGATCTGCGGACCGGGCGCCCCGGACGTGCTGATCGACATCGTGGCCAGGCCGCTGAACGCCCGACCGGCGAACGTCTGGAACACGAGGTGAAGCGTGCCGTTCGCCGTCCGTGCCATGGCCACCGCGGCCGCGCTGCTCGCGTTCACGGTGGACAGCCGCTTGAAGGTCACCTTCGCGCCCGCGCCCGCCGGCAATGCCGCGAATGCGCATGCCGCGACGGCCACGACAGCGGCCGGTCGCCGCCCCATCCAGTCCCAGCCCCTCATCGCAGGCCCCCTTCTACTCGCCGATCAGCGCGCCTCGCGCCCGCGCGACTGTACTAGCCGCAGCAGCCCGCGTCGAGGAAACCCGACGGACATGCCAGGCGGTGAGGAGGACCCGGCGGCGATTGCCTATCCCCCAAACCGCCAAGGCAACCGAGGCACCTTCGCATTCGTGATCGCTGCAGGCTGAGCGCGAGCCTTCGAGTCTCGACGGTCTGCGAGTGATCAGGCTGATGTCCGCAGCGGCCCATCGGGGTGAGGTGTCGTCAGCGGGTCAGCGTGGCGACTGACGACCTTCCACTCACCGCCGAACAGCCGGAACGTGGTCGTGACGCGCAGATCGAACGGCGCCAGCTCGGTGCGAGCTCCCACCTTGGTCTCCCAATGCTCCCGTTCGAATAGCGAGACGAGGTCAGTGCTGGAGTAGCGTGAGACCTCTTCAAATCGAACGCGCTGGCCGTCGCGGAAGTTGGAGGATGCGAAGTCGAGCGCCTCGGAGACCGCCGTCCAGCCGCGCGACGCGCCGCCGAACGGATTCGCCAGCAACACATCCTCACTCCGCGCGTAGAGCGCCTTGATCGGCGCCGGATCACCAATCGCGAACGCGTCACACGCCGAGTGGTACCGCTCGATGACCCCCGCGATATCCATGATGTGTCCTCCGTCTATTTGTACGAGACGGGCCTCCCGCGCCGCTGGAGTATTCCAAACGTCGGGCATGCGTTCGAGACACTTCTCAGCGCCCACCGGTGTATTCGCCGCGTCCTCAGTGCGTAGCGGCGCTCACGGGAGGTAGTTGGCTGCCGCGCCTGCGGCACCGGCGCCGCCCCCATTGCCCGAGCCGGTTCCGCCCGCCCCGCCCGCTCCGCTCTCACCAAACAGGAGCGACAGGGCTGGCGGCGGGGCGAGGCCGATGAACTCGGGGGCTCGGCGAAACCCCTCCGGAAGACTGTCGGCCAGCCGGCCAAACCGGGGAGCGCTGGCGACAAACCCTCCCGGGCCAGTAGAGCGAGTGCCCATGCGACACCGCTCGCGCCCAGGTAAACGCCGCGAAGGGGAACGTCAGGATCACCCTCGAGATCATCCGGCGCGTTGGGCCATAGCCGCTCCGCCACAGGACGTTGGACGCGGGCAGCGAATAGCCGACGATGTACATGTTCCACGTGCTGAGCGAGATGACCGCCGAGGTGCGCGACGTCCTGCGCGCGCGCACCCCGACCCATGGCCGCCTGCGCGACCGGCTTCTCGCCATTGCTGTGGTCACCGTTGGGGTCGACGCGACCTGCGCCATCTTGGCGTTCGTGTTCGAGCACCATCAGAAGCAGACCCAGATCAAGAGTCTCGGCAGCGCGCTGTTCTGGACCACCACCCAGCTGCTGACGGTCTCTTCCAATATCCAGAACCCGATCTCATTCCCGGGGAGAGTCCTGGACGTCCTCATGGAGGCCTATGCGATCACGGTCATCGGCTCGCTCGCGGGTGCGCTGGGCGCGTTCTTGGTCAAGCGCGGCGAGGAGCTCGACACGGCGCCCAAGCGCGCCTGACGCAAGCGCGGCCCTGGGTCTGTGGGGTCCCCAAGACAATCCCGCCTCTGCGGTCGCTCTGGATGCGGATGCGGATTTGGCTGTTCCGGAGTCCGCAATCTCGCGGCGGTCATGCGCCTAGCATCGTGGGCAGATGCCAACGAGCGAGGAGCGCGAGATGAAGATCGGAATCATCGGGGCGGGAAACATCGGCGGCGCGCTGGCGCGGCGTTTCACGGAGTTGGGCCATGAGGTGTCGATCGCGAACTCGCGCGGGCCGGACACCCTGCGCGAGGTGGAGGCAGAGACGGGCGCTGCTGCTGTCGCCGCGCGCGAGGCGGCTCTGGGCAAGGACGTGGTGGTGGTCACGATTCCGGAGAGGAACGTTGCCCAACTGCCTGATGACCTGTTTGAAGGGGTGGCCGACGACGTGGTCGTGATCGACACGGGCAACTACTACCCGCAGCATCGCGACGGCCGGATCGATGAGATTGAGGCCGGAACTCCTGAAAGCGTGTGGGTGTCGCAGCAACTCGGGCGTTCGGTCGTAAAGGCGTTCAACAACATCTACGCCCAGCACCTGCGTGATCACGGTCGGCCGCCTGGCTCACGCGATCGGATCGCGCTTCCGATCGCCGGTGATCCACCGGGGAAGGCGACGGTCATGCAGCTGGCCGAGGAATTGGGTTTTGATGCCGTCGATGCCGGAGGCCTCGAGGAGTCCTGGCGCCAGCAGCCGGGCACATCCGTCTACGCGGCAGATCTAGATGCCGACGGGGTGCGTCGCGCCTTGGCGGAGGCGAGCCCCGAGCGGCCGGCGGACTTCCGCGCCACGCCCAGCAGCCCCGGCAGCTACACCGACCCCGCCTGAGCCGGCTTCACTCTCTGCGAGGGACATCGCGGGAATGCCCACCGCGAGGCGACTGGCGCTAATACGCCCCGTTGGCGCCCAGGGTCAGTGCGTCGCCCAGCGAGAATGGCCCGGCGTTGATCATCCAGGGCCGGCCCAGCCACATGTAGGCATCGACCTGCCGGGCGGCGATTCCACGGTCGGTGGCGCTCAGATGCCAGCGGCGGTTCGTGACGTCGGTGGTGGGTGGAATGCCGAGCCGCTGGCACAGCCGCTGGCCGGGGGAGCTGCACCGGGGGGTGTAGTTGGACGCGGCCCCGCCGCCGGGGATCTGGCCGGCCAGGTACGGGGTCCCGTTCTCGTCGGTGTTGATCACGAAGTGCTTGCCGCGCGCTCCGGCGGCCGCGAGCGCGCGGTTGATCTGGGCGCCCCACTGCAGCTCCTGGCCGGTCGAGCCGTATTGGGTGACGTTGAGGGCGAAACCGCGCGAGTGCCAGATGCCCGAGCTCTCAAGCAACCGAGCGACCGGCCCGGGTTGAAACCATGCGTAGGCACCGGCGTCGATATAGACGCTGGTGTGTGGCAGCGAGTTGAAGACCGCCGCGGCGTAGGCGGTGAGTTGCTCAGGCACTCCGGAGGCGACGCACAGTGCGAACGGCAGGTCAGGCTGAAGGATCAGCGCGACGCGTGCCGATCCGATCCCGGCGGCATAGCTGCGGATCCAGGCTCGGTAGCTGGCCTGGTTTGCCGCCGACCAGTATCCGGAGCAGGTCTCCCACGGGCTGAGGCGGAAGATCGCGACCTCGGTCAGAACGTTCGGATCGCCCTGAGTCGAATCGCGAATGGACTCCTGCGCCGTCGCCTTCGGGTTGCCGTCCCAATACCCGTCCCAGACCGCGTGCGGTTGCAGAGCGAGCTTTCCCAGCAACTGCCGGTTGTGCCCGTGGGCGGACGCGTACGCGGGCCACAGGCCATCGATCGGTCCCCGGTAGATCCCCCACGAGAACCCGGCCAGCGGGTTCCGGCTGCCCGTGTGGAGGCCACCGCCGGCGCTCCCCGCCCAGGCCGGCGCCACCCCGACGACCAGCGCCAGCATCGCGACCAGCCCGACCTTCGTACCCCGCCGGCTCACACCGCGGATAACCCTGCTCATCATCATGCGCCCTTCTGCGGTCTGGCCCCGGAAAACTCGCGGCAGCATACCGGATTCAGGGCCGCTGGAAGTTGCCGCCGTGCGGCGTGCAACGGCCTCCGCGTTCAGAGCGCCGGCAGCGGCGCGTCACGTGTTCTTACGGAGTTCGGTGGAGTAGTAACGGCGCTCATGGCATGCTCGAGCCCCCTGTAGCGTTGACGTCCGCTCGCCGCGTCGCGGGGAACCTGTCCGCAGAAGGAGCTTCACGATGTATCGCTTTCTGTTCCGCCTCGCTGCTGTGGCCGCCGCCGGCGGCGCGCTCACGCTCGCCCCGTCGGCGATGGCCGCCGGCCGGCTGGGCGCGGCGGGGCGGGCGCCGATCCACAAGGTGGGCCACAGCGCCAGCACCAACTGGTCCGGCTACGCGGTCACCGGCAGCACCTACACGAGCGTTTCGGCCAGCTGGACGCAGCCCTCGGTGGACTGTTCGGTCACGCCCACCGGCTGGTCGAGTTACTGGGTCGGCCTCGACGGCGATACCAGCCGCACCGTCGAGCAGACCGGAACCGAGGCGGACTGCAGCAGCGGCCGCCCCGTCTATTCCGCCTGGTACGAGATGTACCCGAAGTTTCCGGTGAACTTCTCCAACCCCGTTTCCCCGGGCGATCACCTCAGCGCAGCGGTGACCACCGACGGCCGGGGTTCCTTCACGCTGACGCTCGTCGACATCACGCAGGGCTGGACACAGACCAACGTCGCGCGGCTGAGACCAGCCCGGCTCGCATCGGCCGAGGTGATCACCGAGGCGCCTTCGAGCTCCGGCGGCGTGCTGCCACTCGCCGACTTCGGCACGGTCGGGTTCAGCTCCGCGACGGTGAACGGCACGACGCTCACGGGCTCCACCCCCGGTCTTGATCCGATCACCATGGTCTCCGGTAGCACGGTCAAGGCGCAGCCGTCGAGGCTGAGCCGCGGAGGCTTTTCGGTGAGCTGGTACCACTCCTAAAGGCCTCCGGCAGCTCTCCTGTCCCCAGCCCGGGGGCGGCTCACCGTCCCGCGTTGGCCGACCCGTTGGTATCAGCGCGCGGGGCGGGCCGCGGTGCGGGTCGCGGCGACCGCCAGCACGTCGGCTCGCTCGTTGAGCGCGTGGCCGATATGCCCCTTGACCCAGTGCCAGCGGACCTGCTCGTGCTCCAACGCGGCGGCGTCGAGCTGGACCCAGATCTCCCGGTTCTTGACCGGGGCGCCCGAAGCCGTCCGCCAGTCCTTGCGCTTCCAGCCCGCCATCCAGGAGGTCATGCCGTCGTGCAGGTAGCGGGAGTCGGTCACGACGCACACCCGCGACCCCGATGGCAGCGCGCGCAGGCCCTCCAGAGCGGCGGTCATCTCCATGATGTTGTTCGTCGTGAGGGCCAGACCGCCGCTGTGCTCTTCAACGATCCCGTCCTCCCAGCAGACCAGCGCAGCCCACCCGCCCGGGCCGGGATTGCGCTGACAGGCGCCGTCGGTCCAGACCAGCACCTCACCCGGGGCGGCCTCCGGGAGGTGGCCGGGCAGGGACTTCGATCGCCGATGCGAGGCAGGGGCCATACGCGGGATTGAACCAACCCGCCTCGCTCGCTGGAAGCCCACCTGTCCCGGGCTGGTTGGCGACATCGACGCCGGTGCCTATGACCCCGCGCCCGTCGCCTGAACCTGGCTGCTCATGACCGCCCCGGAGTCATCGATCGAGCTTGGTGGCCAGCAGGGTGAACAGGATCGGAAGCGGCTGGCCGTCGAGGCGGAGCCGGTAGCGGCCGTCGGCCTCGCGCGGGACCATCGGTGGACGCGGGCCCTTGCTCGTCTCCAGGTGCTCGGTGAGCGAGTCGATGCGCAAGCCCGACTCGATCGCCGCCGTGACGGTCTCGCCGAGGCTGTGGGCGAAGTTGACGGTCTCACTCGAGGGAAGCTCGGCGCCCGGAGCGGCATAGGTGCCGGCCTCGTTGAAGTGGTGCGGCCCGTCGAACGCGTAGGGGAAGTCAAGTGAGAATGGCTGCCGCTCGGCCACCATGTTGAGCAGCGGATGGATCTCGACCAACACGAAGCGCCCGCCCGGGCGCAGCGTCGCTGCGATCGAGCGCATCCATGCCGAGATGTCCTCGATCCAGCAGGTCGCTCCGATCGTCGCGTAGGCCAGGTCGAAGCGCCCGTGCAGGCCGGCGGGAATGTGGGCGGCGTCAGCCTGCACCCAACTGACTTCGACGCCCGCGCGCCTGGCCAGCTCCTGCGCCTTCGCGAGCGCGGCCGGTGAGAAGTCAAGACCGGTGACCCGCGCTCCACGGCGCGCCAGGGAGATCGTGTCGAAGCCGATGTGGCATTGCACATGGATGACGTCCAGGCCGTTGACGCTTCCGACGGATGCGGCGACGGCCGCGTGCTCCTCGGCGCCGAGCCGGTCGGCCCCGGCCAGCAACGCGTCGGTGTCGTAGATCGGGTCGGCGCCGTGGATCGCGGCGGCGCCGTCCCACCAGGCGCGATTGATGGCCAGCGCATCTCCTTCCACGCGCGCATTGTGACGAGACCGGGCGCGTACGTCTTCCTGGTCACAGCGCCCCGCTCTGAGGGGTCCTGGTGGTCTTCCCATCCTGGTAACCGGATCGCCGCTCGCCGTCGCTACCGTGGCGCCGCACTGCGACGGGCTTCGGATCCTCCGGACGGGCGTCCTGAGGACCATTGCGCCGCCGCTGTTCGTCGTCAAGGAAAGGAAGACCTAGGCATGAGACTCAAGCGAATCGTCTTGGGACTGATGGCTCTCGCCGGCGTCGCCTCCGCGATCGTTCCGAGTGTCGTATCCGCCCGCCCCGCGCACTCCCGGCACCAGGCCGGCATCCGGGCGGGCTCAAAGCACGAACCGGGCACCTCGGTGCCTCACTATCGGCACATCGTCGAGATCATGATGGAGAACACCAGTTACGGCTCGATCATCGGGAACTCCCTCGCCCCGAACCTCAACGCACTGGCAGATCGGTACGGCCTGGCGAAGAGCTACTTCGGGGTCACGCATCCCAGCGAGCCGAACTACGTGGCCAACATCGGCGGCTCCTATTTCGGCATCCAGGATGACGACCAGTTCTACTGCACGCCGGCGATGGCCACGACTGACCCGCACTGCCAGGACACCACGGTCAACCACACGGTCAGCGCCCCGTCGCTGGCCGACCAGCTGACGGCGGCCGGCAAGACCTGGAAGGGCTACTTCCAGAACCTGCCCCCCGCTCCCAGCCAGGTGGTGAAGACCGGCCCGAACGCCAACGGTCCGTACACGTTCAAGTGGCCGAGCGATGGCAACGCTCTGTACGCCTCAAAGCACAACCCGTTCATCAACTTCACCGGGACTCAGGACGCCATGTCCCAGATGGTTCCCGACAGCCAACTGGGCGTCGATCTGCAGACCCACCACCTGCCGAACTACAGCCTGGTGGTCCCAGACCAGTGCCACGACATGCACGGCACGGGCAGCTGCTCAGACACCAACGGCCTGATCCAGGCCGGCGACCAGTACGTGGGCAGCACCGTCAATCAGGTCATGGCCTCGCGTACGTGGAGGGAAGGCAACAACGCCATCGTCATCACGTGGGACGAGGACGACTACAGCGACCAGGGGCAGCCGGGAACCGGGTGCTGCGGAGCTGATCCGGGCGGCGGCCACGTTGTGACGATCGTCATCACCAACCACGGCTCGGGCCACGTCACGGACAGCACGGCCTACAACCACTACTCGCTGCTGCGGACCATGGAGGCGGCGTTCGGCCTGCCCTGCCTGGCCCACGCCTGCGATAGCTCGGTGCCGACGATGGCTCGGCTGTTCGCCAACGGCCGCGGGAGTTCCTACCGCCGCAGGCACCGGTAGGACCACAGTCCGCCGGGTCGGCCCGACGCCCTGCGGGGCCGGGCCGACCCGCCACGGGCCCCCCTCGGCCGGCTACCGACACCGGCGCCGACGGGCGGCGAGGTCAGGCAGTCAATCCGGGTACTCGTCCTTGCGCCAGGCGCGGACCTCGCTGATCCCGGCCTTCGGCGTCCGCTGGAGCAGGAAGGCGTGGTATGGCGCCACGAACTGATCGGGCGCGGTGACCGTGTAGGTGTGGAACACGCTTCCGTTCTCCCGCGCGAAGGCGATGAAGCCCGGGGCCTCGCGCAGACCGTCCTCGAGCCTGGCGCCGATCTGACGGCTCCAGTCGGTCAGCCACGGGGGCGGGTCAGCGATCATCCCCACGAGCTCCGGGATCCCCTGGGCCTGCTCGCGTGTCAGGGCGAGCCCGAAGTCGAACGGAAACTCCGTCTCATAGGTTGAGACATAGGGGAACTGCCAACCCATGCGCTTGCCGTAGGCGGTGAGCCGGTCGATCGGCGCGCGCGAGAAACAGATCAGCGTCACGTCACGGTGGTTCAGATGCACGCGCGTGGCGTCGATCTCATCCCCCAGGTTCGAACACCCGGGGCACGCGCCGAGCTCGTAGTCGGGTCCGAACATGATGTTGTAGGCGAGCAGTTGCGAGCGCCCGTCGAACAGCTCGGGGAGCGTCTTCCTGCCCTCCGCGGTGTCGAACCGGTACTCCTTGTCCACCCGGACCCAGGGCAGCCGACGGCGCTGCTCGGTCAGCTTCCGGCCGAGCTCGGCGTACTCGGCCTCCAGCTTGGCGAGATCCCCGCGAGCCGCCAGCCATTCCTCACGGGTGCCAATCGTGTAGTCGGACATCGTCACTCCCTCGCTGCTCGTGGGACCGGCACGGGCTGAGCGGGCCGGTCCTGTTCGACCGCCACCGCCCGCGGCGGATCCGTCAGGACTTGGGGACCAGCGTGTAGCGGACCGTCTGCACGCGGATCAGGCCGTCACGGAAGACGAACGTATCGATCCCATCCTCCACCTTGACCGCTTCGGACTCGGCCTTCCACTCGAGGAGCAGGATGTCGTCCTCGAAGACCTGCGTCGGGAGCTCCCATTTGGCGCCCGGGACATCGCCGATCAGCTTCACGAAGCCTTCGCGCACGCCGGACTTTCCGCGCCGCACTCCGTCCGGCGTGATGAACAGCGCGTCCTCGGCATAGTCGCTGACGATCGCGTCCAGGTCCTCAGCCATGAGCGCCTCCCCGTGATGCTGGAAGACCTCTTGTGGAGTTCTCGCCATGCTCTCCTCCTCTGCGATATGGACTGTGTGGTCAGCTTCCCTTGCGCACCCGTCGCTCGAGCCCCGCGGCCGCCTTGGCCAGCTCGGTCGGTTCGCGCAGCGCCCCGATCGTCCGTTCGAACAACTCCGCCTGGCTCTTGACGAGCGCGCCGGTCTCCTCGAGCGCGCGGCCGGCCGCCTCCAGCGCCTCCGCCTGCCTGAACAACATGGCTCCGCTCTCCTGCACCAGATCAAAGATCGCGTCGACGGGGGCGACGAGATGACCCGCCACCTGCTTCTGAAGTCTCCGTTCGCGCTCGATGACCTGCTGCATGAGCTCCAGCTGGCGGCGCATCGGTTCCAGCAGCTGTTGCGGGATCTCCCTCCCGCCCCCGAGGGACGCCGCGGAGGCGACGACGGATTCCATCATCTTCCGCCACTCACGGAGCAGCTCCTGGCCACTGAGCTCAGGCACCGGACATCACAGCCCTGATGATCGCACTGAAACGCGACCCGGTGAGCGCTCTGCAGCGGAACCTGCAGCCGGCCGTGTCCGCTCCGACCGTGTCCTGGCCGCCTCCAGCAGGTCCGCCATCGACCGCTCGATACCGCGCCCCAGGACACCGATGTCGGGCGCGCGATCGTAGTCGCCGGTGATTCCGAAGGCCAGCCGCCCGTCATAGGAGAAGATGGCCACCCCGACACGCACGTGACCGGCCACCGGGACGTAGGGGAAGCACTCGAGCATCCGCCGCCCGGCCGCGTACAGCGGGCGCTGAGGACCGGGAACGTTGGTGGTCACCGTGTTGACGTTCCGCTGCGGCATGCGGGTGGCCGCCCGCAGGGCCAGCGAGAGGAGCATCGCGGGCGCGAACCCGGACAGGCCGACCAGCACATCCCCGGCCACCGCCTCGTGCGAGCGCTTCAGATGCTCCATCTGGTGGCGCACCGCAGCCAGCCGAGCGACCGGATCAGCGATCCCCACGGGTAGGTCGGCGAAGATCGCCGAAACCCGATTGTTGTAGCGACCCTGCTCAGCGGGCGCGCGGACCGAAACCGGCACCAGTGAGCGGACCACGCGGTCCGTCGACTCACCCCGCGCGGACAGCAGGGCGCGGAAGCCGCCCGCGATTACGCTCAGCACGACGTCGTTGACCGTCCCCCCGAACGCCCGGCGGATCAGCCTTACCTCCGAGAGGTCCGCCCGCGCCCAGTCCCAGCGGCGATGCGGCCCGATCGCCCCGTTCAGTGACGATGCGAGCGGCGGCCGCAGGATCCCGCCGAGCGTCAGGAGACCCTCGGTAGTGGCGACCGCGAGCTCCGCGGCCCGACGCGGTGAAGCCAGGCCGGATCGGATCGCCTCAGATGGGCTGCCGGCACGATGAACCAGGGCCCGGACGGCGAGCTCGACTCCGGACGGTTGGCGCTCCGGTGACCATCGGGCCGGCTTGACCGGCGGTGGCTCGGGCTGCTCGTCAAGAATCGCCGAGAGAAGCTCGGCCCCAGCGACGCCGTCGACCATCGAGTGATGGACCTTGGTCAGCAGAGCCCAGCGCCGATCGCTCAGGTTCTCGATCATCCACATCTCCCACAGCGGCTTGTCGCGATCGAGCCGCTGGGACATCACGCGGCCGGTCAGCAGACGCAGTTGCTCATCACCTCCCGGCTCGGGAAGAGCGGTTCGCCGCAGGTGGTAGCCGAGGTTGAAGTGGGGATCATCGACCCAGACCGGCCGGCCGAGCGAGAGCGGCACGAGGTGCAGACGCTGCCGGTAGCGCGGGACCCGGGGCAGGTTCGCCTGGACCCGATCGAGCACCGCGGCGTAGTCCGGGCAGGGCCCCTCGAGAATGGCCAGCGCACCGATGTGCATGTGGCTGACGGCGTCCTCCACGTCGAGGAAGGATGCGTCCTGAGCGCTCAGCCGCTGCATCTTGAGATCTGATCCGGCACCGTGCCGTCGAGGCTACGTCGCGCCCCCGGTCCTGGCATCAGCAGCTTCCCGGCCAGCGCATCCGTGGTCCGACCCGACCCGGACTGTCCGGGACCCCGGGGGAGTCCTGGGCCGGGCCTCGGACTAGAGCGATGCTTCGGCCTTGATCGGCTCTCTTCCCAGCGCGCGCAGCGCCGCCTCGATGGAGGAGATCACGATCTCGAGCACCTGCACCCGCGCGTAGGGCTTTGACTCCGCCGCGACCACGTGCCACGGCGCCGCCGGGTGGTCGGTCGCCGCGAGCATCTCCTCAACCGCCTCCTCGTAGTCGGCGCGGCGCGAGAGGTTTCGCCAGTCCTCGCCGGTCAGCTTCCAGCGCTTGAGCGGGTCTCGCTCGCGCCCGCGGAAGCGGCGCAGCTGCTCGTCCTCAGAAATGTGGAGCCAGAACTTGATGATCACGGCCCCCTCGCCGGCCAGTCCGGCCTCCCATTGGACGATCTGCGGATAGCCGCGCCTCCACTCCGCTTGGGTCGCGAGCCCCTCGACGCGTTCGACCAGCACGCGGCCGTACCAGGATCGGTCGAGCACCGCCATCCCACCCCAACCCGGCAGGGCTCCGGAGAAGCGATGCAGGAAGTGATGACGGCGTTCATCCGGCGTCGGCGCCCCGAATTGCGTGACGCGCACATGCCGCGGGTCCAGCGGACTGACCAGCCGGCGGATGCTGCCGCCCTTGCCGGACGCGTCCCAGCCCTCGAACACCACGCACAGCGGCGGCCCGAGCTCGGAGCCCGCGATCAGCCCGCCGAGCTGCAACCGCAGCGCCAGCAGCCGGCGCTGCGCCTTGCCGATGCGCCGCTCGCTATCCGCTGAGCTCAGCTTGAGCCCGAGGTCCGCATCAGCCAACGAGGCCACGCCAATATCCTCCCAGCGGCACCAGACGCCGGCCCGGAGGCGCCCGCGGCGCAGGCCGTACCTTCCCGAAGTCCGCTCCGGGGTTGCACGCGGTGCGGGACCGGAGCCGCCGTGCAACGCTCGCGGCGTGAGCCTTGACCTTGACATCTACAACGTCAAGCTCAGCCTCGAACGCCTCGACGCCGCCGGACAGCGGCTGCGCGACACGCTCGACCTCGAGCTCCTGCGCCACGCGCGCCGGGCCCTGCTCCCGCTCCCGCTGATCGATCGCCCGCAGGCGACCCCGGACGAGGTCTTTCCGCCCTTCCGCCGGCGTCCGGCGGCCGCCCTGTCCGGCAAGCGCATCGCAGTCGTCGCCTCCGGTGGCGCGGGCGCGGCCGTGGCCCTGATCGGCGCCGCGCGCGCGTTCGAGGAGGCGGGCATCCAGCCCGAGCTCATCTCGGGCTGCTCGGGTGGCGGGATGTTCGGTGCCCTGTGGGCGGCCGGGCTCTCGGCGCAGGAAATGGCGGATTTCGTTCTCGCATGGCAACCGGAGCAATATCTCGACGCGCAGTGGGGGCGCCTGCCCCGGTTCGCGCTGGGCGCGCTGCGCGGCTTCACGGGCGTCATGAAGGGGGAGGCGGTTGAGCGGCTGTTCACCGATCGCTTGGGAACCCTGACCGCGGGCGAGCTCCCGGTGCCGCTGGCCACGATCGTCTACAACACCGATCTCGGTTTGGCCGAGTACTTCGGCACTCACACCACGCCCGAGGTGACCGTCGCCCGGCTCGTGCGGATCACCATCGCGCTGCCGGTGTTCATCGAGTCGGTCGAGGTCCGGGGACACCTGTATGTGGACGGCGGCCTGATCGAGCTGCTGCCCACGCAGCCCGTGATCGAGCATGGCCCCTTCGACCACGTCTTCGGCCTCAACTTCATGCTCCCCGAGGGGCTGACGCCCGAGGACATAACCGGCTGGCAGAAGAAGCCGCTGGGCATCGTGCGGGCCAGCCGCGAGTTGCAGCAGGCCTACCACGTCGAATTCGCGCGCCGGGCTCGCCGCGAGCTGGGTGACGCGCTGACGATCATCGACGCCGCCGATCCCCGTCTGTGCCGGGGTGCCTGGCTATACGACCTGTTCATCGACCGCAGTCGCTGGCCGGAGCTGATCCGGGACGGTTATGAGCGAACCACCAGCGCGCTGGCCCCGATGCGGCGACGGTCCCGGCGATAGGCATCGCCCGAATCCCGAACTGGAGCTTGTGGAGTACGCGTCGGGGCAGGCTTGGCCGGTGGGGCGAGCCTGCACGGGCGTAAGGTCCGACCCGATGCCGACCGTCGAGGAAACGCGCCTGTGGCACCCGTTCGCCGACATGGGCGCCGTCCGTCGCGGCGAACTGGTGATCGAGCGCGGCGAGGACGTCTGGGTGTGGGACAGCGACGGCCGGCGCTACCTCGACGCAACGGCCAGCCTGTGGTATGCGAATGTCGGTCACGGGCGACCGGAGATCGCAGCCGCGGTGGCGGACCAGATGTCCCGGCTGGAGGCCTACTCGGCGTTCGGTGATTTCGCGACTCCGCCCGCCCGCGAGCTCGCCGGAACGCTGGCCGACCTCGCGCCGATGCCGGCCCGGGTGTTCCTCGGTTCCGGCGGAGGCGATGGGATCGACACCGCCGCCAAGCTGGCCCGCCGCTATTGGTATGAGCTCGGGCAACCCGAGCGGACGCTGCTGGTCAGCCGCACTTCCGGCTACCACGGCACACACGGCTTTGGCACCGCGCTGGGCGGCATTCCAGCCAACCGCGGCGGCTTCGGCCCTCAGATCGAGACCGTCCAGGTCCCGCACGATTCACTCGAGGCGCTCGAGGCGGCGATCGAGAGCGCCGGTGCCGAGCGGGTTGCGGCCGTGTTCGTGGAGCCGGTGATCGGAGCCGGTGGTGTGTATCCGCCCGTGCCCGGCTACATCGAGGGAGTCGCCGCACTGTGTGAACGGACCGGCGTGCTGCTGGTCATCGACGCGGTGATCTGCGGGTTCGGTCGCCTGGGAACCTGGTTCGGGATCGAGCGTTGGGGGGTCGAGCCGGCCATGATCGTCTTCGCGAAAGGGGTCACCAGCGGGTACCTCCCGCTCGGCGGTGTGGTCGTCTCCGAACGGATCGCCGAGCCGTTCTGGGCCTCACCGGGCGGCCCCGTTCTCCGCCACGGCCCGACCTACGCCGGGCATGCGACCTGCTGCGCGGCAGCCCTGGCCAATATCGCGCTGCTCGAGCGCGACCGGCTGGTCGAACGGGGAGGCCAGCTGGAGGGCGTGCTCCTGGACGCGCTGACGCCGCTGGCCGATCATCAGGCCGTGGCCGAGGTGCGGGGCGGCGTGGGGCTGCTGGCCGCCGTCGCGCTGACCAGCGAGGTGCTCGAGCGAGATCCGGACGCGGTCACCCGGGTGGTGATGGCCGCACGCAGGGAGGGCGTCCTGGTTCGCCCGCTGCCGGGCGCGGTCGCCGTCTCGCCTCCGTTGACGATCGAGACCGAGCATCTCCCGCTGATCGCCCGGGCCCTCGAGCGCGGGCTCGCGACGCTCTGAATTAAGGTTTCAGCGTCGGCCGAGCGGGGAGCTTGCCACATAGGCCACAAGGCCACTGGTGAGCGAGGGAGGTAACCATGCGAGCGCTGCGACCGACGGGGCGCACCATCTATTTCTTCGGGGCCCTGGGGGGCCTGCTGTTCGGATACGACACGGGCGTGATCTCCGGCGCCCTGTTGTTCATCCCGAACGACTTCAAGCTGTCTCCGTTCCTGCAGGGGGCGATCGTCGCCGGCCTCCTGCTGGGCGCGATGATCGGCGCCGCCTTTGCCGGCCGGCTGTCCGACCGGATGGGACGAAGGAAGCTGATCATCATCGCGGCGGTCATCTTCACGGCCGGCGCGCTGCTGGCGGCGCTCGCGCCGAGCGTGGGAGTGCTGGTCGCGGCGCGGTTCATCATCGGTCTCGCGGTCGGGTCGGCGGCGCTGGTCGTCCCGCTGTACCTGTCGGAGATCGCCCCCACGGAGGTGCGGGGAGCGATCGCCTCGCTGAACCAGTTGATGATCGTCGGCGGCATCCTGGCCGCATTCATCGTCAATGCCATCCTCGCCTCCTCCGGGGACTGGCGGTTGATGCTGGGTCTGGCGGCGGTGCCGTCGCTGATCCTCCTGGCCGGAATGCTGTTCATGCCCGAGACCCCGCGATATCTCGTCCATTCCGGTGAAGAGGAGACCGCGCGTGAGGTCCTCGAGGACCTGCCGGGTGATGAGCGCCCTGAGGAGCGGATCGGGGAGATCCGCGAGGTCGAGCAGCAGGAGGAGGGTGGAACGGGTCTTGGCGCACTCTGGCGGGCGAGGTGGGTGCGTCCGGCGCTGCTGGTCGCCACCGGACTGGCCGTGTTCCAGCAGCTGGTCGGGATCAACACGATCATCTACTACGCGCCGACCACCCTGACCAACGTCGGTTTCGCCAAGACCAGCGCGATCTACGCCAACCTGATCATCGGCGTGGTGAACGTCCTCATGACGGTGATCGCAATCCGGCTGATCGATCGGGTCGGCCGCAAGCCGATGCTGTTCGCGGGCGTGGCCGGCATGGTCGGCAGCCTGCTGGTGCTGGGCATCTCGCTCTCCGCGCTGGCGACGCCCCACCATCCGGGCGACCCGGCGGCAGTCATCACGCTCGTCTGCCTGGGCACGTTCATCGCCTCGTTCGCGGCCACCTGGGGCCCGGTGGTGTGGGTGATGATTCCGGAGGTGTTGCCGCTGAACGTGCGCGGCACCGCGATGGGCGTGGCCGTGTTCGGCAACTGGGCGGCCAACTTCGTCGTCTCCCAGAGCTTCCCACCGCTGCTGAAGGGCCTCGGGCCCGGGCCGGTGTTCCTGGGCTACGCGGGCCTGGGGGTGCTGGCCGGCCTGTTTGTGATGGCCTTCGTGACCGAGACCAAGGGCCGCAGCCTGGAGGAGATCGAGACTGATCTTCAGGGCGCCGGCGGGAGCCCGGGACGGAGCCAAGGCGAGCCCCGCCAGGCCACCCTGTCGCGTTGATGCCGGCTGTCTAACGCATCGTGGCCATCGCGTGCACCGGCTGGCTCCCCCCAGTCGGGATGACCAGGCCCGGCACGTCGCCCGGCAGGGCGAGAACCGCGACCGCAAGCACGATCAGCACGCCCGCCGCGACCCCGGTAGCCACACGGCGCCATGGGATCGTCTTCTCGAGCGCGATCAGGCCGGCGATCAGCGCCATCCAGGTGACGCTCATGATGCCGAGGGCAAACAGCCCGGCCATCAGCGCCCAGCAACAGCCCAGGCACCAGGCGGCGTGCCGGGATCCCATCTCGAGAGCGCCGCGATTTCCGTCGCGCCAACTTCCGAGCAGGAATCCCAATGGGCTGCGGCACTTGCCGAGGCACACCTCCTTCAACGGCGTCAGCTCGTAGCCGGCCGCGACGGCCAGGATCCCGGCGGCGCACCATCGGCCGCCCGCGCGCCAGGCCAGCTGGCTGCCCAGCAGGTCTCGGCCGAGGCGAAACAGAGCGTATGCGCCCAGCCCGGCCGCCCCCCACACCACCAGGTAACCGGCCGTGAACAGGAGCGGACGGCTCCAGCCCCGCCGCCGCGTCATCCGCGCGTAGAGCGCCGTGGTCGGCGCCAGCGAGGGGACCATCATCGCCGCCATCATCACCAGCCACACGCCCAGGAACCAGCCGAGGGCCCCGAGATCGGTGCCCGGCCCGGAGTCCATGCCGGCCATGCGGTGGACTGACGACCACCAGGCGACAGCGGCCAACCCCAGCAACAGCGCGACCAGGCCGAGCCGCGCCCGAACAGCGTCAAGGGTCGCCGCCGGCTCGCCTCTCCCCGTGTCGCCACCGACCAGGGAGGTGGCGGTGCTCAGGCCGCCCATGCGAACTGGGACGCCGAGAAGGCCGCGTTCCCGTCGTACTGGATCCCGAAGGCGTCGATCTGGGAGCGCGTCGCTCGAGCCACCGTGAGCTCGGAGCCTGCCGGGTGAAACACGCCCGTCAGGCGCACCGGCTCACCGCTCTGCGCCCCGAACGGGACCACATCCTCGACTTCGAAGTCGACCATGCCGCCGATCCGGATCGAGTGGCGCAAACCATCCTCGTGCACCTCGATCGGGGCCCGCTCGACGCCGAGGTTCTCACCCACGAGCGGGCCCAGCGCCGCCATCGGACCGCCCAGGGCGCCGGAGAACACTCCACCCAGCTTCTCGGCCTGCTCGTCGGATGCGGCCGCATCGATCACGACGCCGAGGCGCCAGTTGCCCTCGCTCATGACCTTGGGCGTATCGGCGACCGCGGCGACGGTCAGGCCGCTCACGTCGGTGCCCTCGACGTCCCCGCTCTTGATGTGAAAGACGAGCGTGACCCGGCAGCGGTCGTGCGTGGCGCCGATCGCCATCGACGCTGTGCACGGGCAGATCACGTCGCACGAGCACGTTTCGAAATAGGACCCATCCAGCTTCCACGACATACCGGCCCCCCGGTTCGAGATTGAGGATCCGATTATCTTCACCGCCGCGGGCTCGCGTCAACCTCAGTCCTGGATCGGCTGAACTCAGGCCGGCTGCGCTCAGTGCGGGACGCTCAGCCTGGCGATCAGCGCCCGGTAGGCGCCGAACGCCGGCTTGCGCGAATAGTCGTCGCGCAGCAGGCCGTAGTGGCTCTCGAAGCCGGGCGCGGCCGAATCGGCATCGCGGAGGTCGAACCACCGGTAGCCGGTGATGTGATCACGAGACCGGACCGCATCGACCGGGCGGACCGCCGCCTCGAGCGCCGTCACCTGCATTTCCTCGGTCCGCCCCGTTCCCGTTGGATAACCGCTCTCGGAGACATGCAGCGCCACCCTGGAGACGGTCCCCGCCGCCGCCCGGGCCCCAGACCTGACGCCCCCCAAGGGGCCCGAGTTCCCTTAGACTCGCGCTGGATGTCGGTGGACCCAGGCATCAGCTTCCCTGACGAGTCGAGCGAGTACCGGCGCGAACGCAATCGTCTGCTCGAGGCCGAGATCGAGCTCCGGCGGGCCGTCGAGCGGGTTGCCGCGCAGCGGCGTGCGCTGCCCGCGGGCGGAGTCGTCCCCCAGGACTATCGCTTCGAGGAGGCCGGCGCCGAGCGCCGCGAGGTGAGGTTTTCCGAGCTGTTCGCGGCGGGGAAGGACACGCTCGTGATCTACAGCTTCATGTTCCCGCGCTGGTCGGGCGACACCAGACCGGGACCCGCGGAAGGCGAGACAGCGAAGCTGGCCCTCCGGGAAACGCCGTGCCCGTCCTGCACCTCGATCCTCGATTCGCTCGATGGGGCCGCCCGGCAGCTAACCCGGCGGATCAACCTGGCTGTCACGGCAAAGTCCGCTCCCGAGCGAATCCGCGCTTTTGCCGCCGAACGCGGCTGGCGACACCTGCGCCTTCTCTCCTCCCGGAGCAACAGCTACAACCGCGACTACCACGCCGAGACGGCGGAGGGTGAGCAGGCCCCGATCCTGAACGTATTCATCCGCGACGGCGACCGTGTCCGTCACTCATGGGCGACGGAACTCATGTTCGCGCCCCGGGACGCGGGTGAGGACCCTCGCCACGTCGACTCGATCTGGCCGCTCTGGAACGTGCTGGACCTGACCCCGGGCGGTCGGGGCAGCGGGTCAGATTTCCCCTCGCTGGCGACCTAGCCTCGTACAAACGTCCAGAGTCGGCCCGAGCGCCCGTCCGCCCTGGCTTACGCTGAGGAAGAGGTGGGTGGCACGGCGAGACCAAGTTGGGCGGCCATACTCGTCGCAGTCATTTCTGCGGTGTGTGCCGGCATGGCGGTTGGGGCCGTTCAGCACAGTCCGAGACTGCGCGGGGCCGAGCACATCAGGATCTGCCATGCGCTCGGTAATGGCGGTTGGATCCTGATCGAGCCGTCGGTGGCCGGTGTGCTGAGCGGACACGAGGGCCATCCCCGGGACATCATCCCCCCGTTCGACTACGAGCTCAACGGGAGAGAGGGACATTTCCCCGGCCTCAACTGGACCGGGGGGCAGACCACCTGGGAGAACGGCTGCGTGCGGCCGGCGCCCCCGCCGGGCCAGATCCGCGTGTTCGTCACCTGCGTGGACGCCGGGGCATCGACCTACGACGCCCGGTTCGGTTATCAGAGCGCCAACGATGGCAATGTCTCGATCGCCGTCGGATCCGACAACGGCTTCTCGCCGGCACCCGAGGACCGCGGCCAGGCGACCGTGTTTCTCCCGGGAGAGGTGGGCAGCGCCTTTAACGTGAACAACATTCCCGTGGGCACACCGCTCACCTGGACCGTGTCCTATGGCGGCCACACCTCGACGGCGACGGCGAGCTCCACGTTCGGGGTCTCATGCACCACCCCGCCGCCGCCTCATGTGGGCGTCTTCGTCCGCTGCGTTTCAAACCACGGCGACCGGTTTGACGCGACCTTCGGCTACCAGAATGACGGCTCCACCAGTTACGGGATCCCGGTCGGCGCCGACAACCGGTTCTCTCCGGCGCCCGAGGGTCGAGGCCAGACGACCGACTTCTTGCCCGGCAACGTGCAGGATGCGTTCACGGTCAAGGACATTCCCGCGGCCGAGCAACTCGTCTGGTCCCTCAAGTCGGATACCACCGCGACGGCGACGGCGACGGCCGGCTTTGACACCAAGTGCTCAGAACCGCCACCGCCCGTCCGTCCGATCGGCGTGTTCGTCACCTGTGTCGCCCATCACGGGCCTACCTATGACGCGGTCTTCGGCTACGAGAGCGACAACCTCGTCGATCGGGTTGTGCCGATCGGTGAAGCGAATACGTTCTCGCCCGGTCCGGGGAGCCGGGGCCAGCCCACGGTCTTCTCACCCGGCCGAATTGAGAATGCGGTGACCGTCACCGGCATTCCGGACTCGACGGCCCTCACCTGGACGCTCGTCTCCGACGGCACCCGCAGCGCCACCGCCACGACCTCGGCGCCGGCGTGTGCAGGGCCGCCTGAGCCACCTCGGCCGTTCGGAATCTTCGCGACCTGCGTGGTCAACCACGGCGGGACCTACGATGCGGTGTTCGGTTACCTGAACGGGAGCGTGGGGGACGTGCTCATCCCGATCGGCTCGAGCAACGTGATCAGCCCAGGGCCGGCGGGCCAGGGGCAACCCGACACGTTCCAGCCCGGCTTTGTGAACGCGGCGTTCGCGGTTCGGGGACTCGATGCCGCCCAACCGGTCAGCTGGAGGCTGACCTTGGGGCACGATGTCCTCGTGGCCACGGCCACCGCCGAACACACCCCCAAGTGTCTGACGGCACCGATCAACCCCATCTCCGACTTGGGGCTCTCGAAGTCCCTCGGTGCAAAGACCGCGAGAGTCGGTCAGCAGGTCGACTTCACGATCGTCGCGCGCAACCGGGGAAGCAAGGTCCTTGCGCCGGCGACCGTGGCCGACTCGTTGTTCGGTAGCCGACTCACCATCCTGTCGGTCACCACTACCCGCGGACGCTGTCGCATCGTGACGATCGCGGGGTCGCACCGGCTCCTCTGCACGGCGCGCATGCTCGCGCCGGGTGAGTCCATCATTATCCGGGTGCGCGCCCTCGCGAGCGCGGCCGGCACAGCCAGCGACCGGGCCACGATCCTCGGCGTGCATGACGTGACGCCCAGGGACAACAGCGCCGGAGCGACGCTGCACATCCTTCCGCCCCCGCCGCCGCCGCCCGGACGCGGCTAGCGGTAGGACCGATCGGAGCACGCGCACCTGGTCACTCGACGACTCGCAGCGCCGAGGGGACGTCGATCCGCCTTAGCCGGCCCAGCGTGAGCAGCGGCGCCAGCGTGACGCCGAGGATCCCGGCCAGCGCGGCCAGCGCCAAGGTGCCTGTGGATATCGAAATCAGGAACCCGAGGTCGGGCAGCGTCTCGCGCATGGAGACGTCGACGACCCAGCGCAGGATCCCGTAGCCGACAGCGACGCCGACGACGGTGGCCAGCGTGCCGGTCAGCAGTGCCTCAACCACATTGCCTCCGATCACGCGGCCCGGGCTTATGCCGTAGGCGAACATCGTGGCGTGCTCGCGGGTGCGCTCTTCGGCATTGATGGCCGCGGAGTTGTAAGCGATCAGCAGCGCCATGATCATGGCGATGGCGACCGTGACGACCAGCACGTCGGTGAACTGGGACATCGTCTGACGGAAGGCATCGGTCATGGCGGCGGCGCCCTGAACAGCGGTCACCGCCGGCACCGCCAGCAGCGCGCGTCTGACGTCATCGGCGGTGCGCCCAGATGTGGGCGTCACCGACAGCCGGTCGACGAGCCCGCCCAGCTGCATCCGGATCGCTGCCGATTGGTTGGTGTAGGCGAGGAAACGCATGGGATTCGCGTGGATTCCCGTGATCGGGAGTGTCGCCGAGGCCAGTTGATAGCCACGGCGCGCGGGCGTCGGGGCCGGATAGCGAACCTCGAGGAGGTCGCCGATGCGCACGTGCAGGTCCTGCGCCGCGCGCTCCGCGATGACCAGGCCGGGTCGGGCTGCAGGCAGTGTCCCGACGCGGAGCGTCGGGTGCCACAGCCGCCCGTGGATCGCGACGACCTCCAGGAACGCGCCGAGTTGCCTCCCGCCGGCACTCAGGGTGACCGGCAGCCGCAGCGATGGCTGCACAGCGCCGATGACGGGAGAGGCGATCATCCCTCGGAGAGGCGCCGAGTCCCGCGGCTGAGGTGTGGCGAGGTCAACGGTCAGGCGCTGGCCCGATCCTGCCAAAGCTTCGGCTCGGCTTGCATCGAGCGTCGTGTTGAACGAGTCGATCACTCCGGCCAGGGCGAGCGTGATCGCCACGACCGCACCGATCCCGAGTACGGTCATGAGCGTCCGCCGGGGTGCGCGCAGTACGTTTCTCAACGGCATGTTGGAGAGACTCCCGCCCGGGAGCCTGAGTCCACGCGTCATCCAGACGAGGCCGCTGCTCTTGGCCGCGCGCGCCCCAACGCTGATGGCCTCGTCCGGCGTGACGGCAAGCGCTCGCCGCAGCGGAATCGCAGTGGCGAGCATCGATACCACCAGGCCCAACGCCGCCCCCTCCGCGAACACGCCGACCTGCATCGGCGTCCTGAGCACCGGGAGCGGGACGAAACTCTGCATCACGGACCGCAGCCACGCGTTCGCCGCGAATCCGGCCGGGATCCCCAGCGCGATTCCCAGCACCGCCACCTGGCCACCGAGTAGCAGCGGCCGCCGTGCCAGCACCCGTCGCCTTACCCCTAGGGCCATGCCGATCCCGATTTCGCGGCGCTGCGCTTCGATCGTGCGACTGACGAGGTTGAAGGCCGCGAAGGCCGCCGCCCCCAGCAGCAGAGCCGCGAAGATGTCCATCATCTGCTGATCGCCCTGGGCGTCCTCGTAGATCAGGCGTCGCGCCGCTTCCTGGCTGCCTCGGGTGAAGGTAAAGCCGATCCCGGGCAGCGCGACCCTCAGCCCGCGGCCGAGCTCGGACTGCACCGCGGCGAGCGCGCCCCGGTCCGGTTTCACGCGGAGGACGAGTTCGTTGACACGTCCGCGCTGTCCGCTCAGCCGCTGGGCGGTGGGCAGCGAGCCGAACAGCACCGCGAAGCTCGCCTCGGCCCCGAAGTCAGCCCCGGGGGCGGTGACGATGAAGTACTCGGGCGCCAGCGCCTGCCCGATGTAACGAACCTGCCGACCACCTCCGAGCCGCAGCGTGCCGGCTCCAGCCAGGCCGTAATGTTTGGCGAAGTTCCGCTCGAGCTGAACCACCGGCAGGCCGTTGTCGGCTGTCCGCAGGGGGCGCCCGCGCACCGTGGCCAGCCGATCCACGGTCGGCTGAACATCGGCGCCGACGATCCGGCCCGGAACGATGATGCTCCGCCGGCCGCCGGAGGCATCGATCTGGGTGGGGATGACGAGCCGCTCCTCAGCGGCCGTCACCAGCCGATGATCGGCGATGACGGCCAGGGCCCGGCTGAGCTTGCCCTGAGCGACGAAGCTGCCCGGCGTGAGCGATAGGCGGAGATCGTGCATCTGCAGCGCGGCGAAACTCGCGTCCGCCGATGCTGTGCGCCAACTCCCCATGCTGCTCATAGCCGAGTACATGCCGACTCCGAGCCCCAGCAGCAGCGCGATGGAGAGCACCTGCAGCCAGCGCCGGCGCGCGTCCCGCAGCCCCCACCGCAGCCATAAGCTCAAACGCTGCCAGCGGCTCACGGCTCACCACCGCAGATCGGTGATCTCCACCTGGCCGCCCTCGGGAGGCTCGTCACGGACGAGATGTCCGCTGGAGAGCTCGATCACCCGATCGGCGACACGCGCGATCTCGCGGTTGTGGGTGACGACCAGGACGGCGCGGCCGGTGTGGGCCTGGGCGTGCAGCAACTCGAGGATCTGAATGCCGGTCTGGAAATCCAGCTCCCCGGTCGGCTCGTCGGCCAGCAGGATCGGGTTCCCGCTCGCCAGCGCCCGGGCGATGGAGACGCGCTGCTGCTCGCCGCCCGAGAGCTCATGCGGAAAGTGCGCTCCGCGGCGGCCGAGGCCGACTCGCTCGAGCATCTCGCCGGCCAGCAGCCGCGCATTCGCTCGGCCTGCGACGTCGGCACCGAACTCGACGTTCTCGAGCGCCGTCAAGGCGGGGAACAGGTTGAAGGTCTGAAATACGAAGCTCACGCCGTGCCGACGGAAGGCGAAGAGCGCCCTCCGCGAGGCCCGGCTGATGTCCTGCCCGGCCACGATGACGCGGCCCGCGCTAGGCGAATCAAGCGCCCCGATGATGTTCAGCAGGGTGGTCTTCCCGCTCCCCGACGGACCGAGTACGACCACAAATTCTTCAGCCCGGACTCGGAGCGACACATCAGATAGCGCCACCACCTCACTGCCGCCCACCGTATACCGGCGAGTGACCCCTGACAGCTCCACCAGCGCCACGCCGCCACCAGCCTCCAAGGAGGAAGGTGAATGCTCGGATGTGCTGAGATCCCCCACGGTCTCCGACGCTAACGGCTGCCCACTGACAAACATCCGCAACTGTTCGCACACCCGTTCCGCCATGACTACGAGTTGGCGCGACGCGGCGCGAGGCCAACTCAGCCGGTAAGCAGGCCAGGTGGCGGGTCGTGCCCGGTGGCGCCCCTGCATTTGCGTAGTAAGTCCCCACCGCGCTCAGCGGGGGGTGCCGATCCCGCGCGGTGCCACGGGCCGCATCATGAGAGCGGAGGTCTCATGGTCGAGCACGGACGATGACAATCGCGCGCCTGCCGTTGCGGGTCGCCTTGGTGGCGGCGGTCTCCGCGGGGGCCGTGATGGCCGCCCGGGCGGATGCGCTGACCCTGTCGCTACCGGACGGGCATCGGTCGACGGAGGCGAATGTCGCCGTCGATCCGAGCAATCCAAGCGATGTTCTCGTGGTGGCCCGGGACGAGGATCGCGGCCGGCTGGTCGGACTGCGGATGTGGCGCTCAGGCGACGGCGGCCGCAGTTTCCGGGGCGGGATGCTGGTCAACCGGCGGCTGGACGGCGCGCCTGCGGACGCGAGCGATCCGGTCGCACTGTTCGACCAGCGGGGCCGGCCGACCCCGGCGTTCCTGGCCCTGCGCTACGGGAGCACGAGGTGGGAGTCCCGGATCATGCTCGGTGACCGGGTGGTGATCCGGGCCGGGTATGGTCGTCCGTTCCCGACCCTCGGTGAAGGCTTCGGCACCCGGCGCTGGTTTGACAAGCCGTGGGCGGCGATCAGCCGGGATGGCTTCGCGTATGTGGCCTGGACCGAGCGGGGAGCCACACGGACCGGTCCCGTGGAGAAGGTCGCCGTGGCCACCGCGCCGGCGCTGAGGCCGTTCTCGGAGCCGCGCGTGCTGGGCACGGGCAGCGGCGCCGAGCCGGTGATCGGTCCCGGTTCGAGCGCCGTGGTGGTGTGGTACCAGCAGCCGAACCTCAGCCAGTACGCCCGGATCCTCAGCTCCCGGTCGCTCGACCGGGGCGCGTCGTGGAGCGCGCCGAAGGTTGTCGCGACCCACGTCAACGCACGCGGGGACCCGCCGTTTCCGACCGTCGTGCGCTCGGGCCGGACGTACGTCGCGTGCTGGCAGCAGTACGCGAGCTGGCCGCGCGAGCGGGTCGCCTGCGCCCGTTCGGCCAACGGCGTCTCATGGTCGCGGTCCAGGATCGTGGCCCAGCCCTCCGGCGCGGGGGACGCGGCCCAGCCGGCCCTCGCCGCCGGTCCCGGCGGTTCGCTCTGGCTGGCCTTCTACCGGTTCCAGCGCAGTTCCACGTCGGTCGAGCTCTGGAGCTCGAGTACGAGTACTGGGAGCTGGCGGCACCGCGCGGTCCTGATGCGGCGAGCGGTGCCGAGATCCGGCTCGGTGTTCCTCGGTGATTACGAGGGCCTCGCGGTCAGCGGCAGGTCGCTGATCGCGGCCTTCACGATGCCGGTCCGGACGCACGCGTTCCGCCAGGTGGTCGAGGTCGCGAGATTCTCGACCGGGGCCCCCTAGGCGGCCTCGGCGCGCGCCTTCAGCCCTTGCACCGGGCGATCGGTCAGCAGCGCCTCAACCCGGTCGCGGACCGGTCCGCGGACCGTCTTGACCAGCATGGCCAGCCGCCGATTGACGCCGATCTCCAGGGTGTAGGTCGCCAGCGTGAGGCCGTCCCCGCGCTCCTCGAAGCTCCACGCCCCCTCGAGCGAGCGCAGGTCGCCGCTCTCCCGCGTCCACCGCAGGCCGCCGGGCTCGTCGTAGCTGAAGCGCAGCCGCATCCGTACGCGCGTGACCGAAGCGTCCATCTCACTTTCGATCACCGTCCCGCGGCCATCATCATCGCGTTCCAGCACGACCACGTCGGTCATCGCGCCATGCCACTCCGGGACGCGGTCCAGATCGGCGGCGATCGCAAAGCAGCGCTCCCGCGGCGCGGCGATCTCGATCGAACGGGTTCCCTCCAGGTCGGCCATACGCGGCGATCCTACCCCGACCACTCAATGGCAACCGCGGGAAGATCGGCGGTCGAGGCACGTCGTCCGGCGCCTCGGGGCCCGGCACCCGAGGGGTATGGTTTGCGCCGTGCCGTTCTTCGGACACAAGACGCGCCGCGAGCGCGAGTGGGAGGAGGTCCGCTCCTCAGCTCAGGACGACCTGGTCGCACTCGGTGATGACATTCGCTCTCTGGATGTCGACATCCAGATGCCGGGCGTCACCGACGAGGCCAAGCAGCGCTACGACCAGGCGCTCCAGGCCTATCAGCGGGCGAGCGAGATCTTTGACGGGGCCAAGCGACCGGAGGATCTGGCTCCGGTCAGTGAGACGCTCGAGGAGGGCCGCTACGCGATGGCCTACTCCAAGGCGTTGCTGGACGGAAAGCCGCCGCCGGAACGACGCCCGCCGTGCTTCTTCGACCCTCGTCACGGGCCATCGACCACGGACGTGGACTGGGCGCCGCCGGGTGGTGCCGCTCGTCCGGTGCCGGCCTGCGCCGCCGACGCGTTGCGGATCAGCGAAGGCTTCGAACCGCATGGACGCCAGGTGTCGGTCAACGGCCGGCCAACCGAGTACTGGAACGCCCCCCGCCATTACGGGCCGTGGGCCGGGGGCTACTACAACGGCTTCGGTGGCGGCGGCCTGCTGTCGGGCCTGCTGATGGGCTCCGCTCTGGGCGCCGGCCTCGGGTTCGGCGCCGGCGCGATTGGCGACCTGTTCGGTGGCGACGGCGACGGCAGCGACGGCGGGGACGGCGGCGACTGGGGAGACGGCGGCGACGGAGGCGGCGACTGGGGCGGCGGCGGCGACGGAGGCGATTTCTAGCCCCGCGTGGGCGGACGAGCGCTGGCGGCCGCGGCGTCGGCGTTGGCCGACCAGTAGCGGTTGAGCTGGCGGGCGTACGCATAGGCATACGCGTGCAGTCCCTCGAGCAGGCCGACCTCGGTGGGCGACAGCCCCGGATGCCAGAGGTCGACGATCAGGACGAGGCGGTCCTGATCTGTCCGGTTCCAGGCTTCGTGCTCGAAGTGGTCGTCGAACACCAGGCAGCGGCCCTCCCGCCAGGCCCGGGTTTCGTCATCGACGCGGATCGCGCAGTCACCGTCCGGCACGGTGATCCCGAGATGGCACCGCAGCCTGAGGTTGGTCGGACCGTGGTGAGGCTGGATATGCGTGCCCGGCCGCATCCGTGACACGTAGCTCAGACCGGCCACGGTCCGCATCGACAGGTGGGACTCGATCCCCCGGGTCGTCACCGGACACGCGGCGCAGACCGCGTCGTGCCGGCGCCCGCGCTCGTACAGGAAGACCACATCCCACTCGCCGGAGCGTCTGATGCGCTCGCTTTCGCGGTGAAACCGGGCCGGCTCCAGGGCCAGGATCTCCTCCCGAACGGCGTCGTAGTTGCTCTCCAGGTAGCCGGCCAGGGGGAACATCGCCGGATCGAACCAGGGCTGGCTCGCAAGGTCGGGATAGACCGTGCGCACAGCCTCTCCGCCCGCGTCAGCGAACGAGTCGACGTAGCGGTGAAACCGGGCTCGGTCGGTGTTCGCGGCCGGCGTCCGGGACTGACCGCGCGCCGCAGCGTCGTCTCCGGACACCACCGGACCGGACGCGGGCTCGCCGGCCGTGACGGCCGCCCACAGTGTCCGGGGATCCGTGGCGATCTCCCCGCGCGCGGCCGTCGAACCCCGCTCCTCCTCGCGCCCGAGCAGCTCGCTGAGCGCCAGCCACTGCTCGAAGCTCAGCCGCCTGTCCCAGGCCGTGCCCAGCGCAAGAAGCCGCCGCCGACCCAGTCGCGCCCAGTTTCGGGCCTCGGCCAGCTCCCCGCGCTGGTGCGAGACGTGCGCCAGCCAGAGGCACGGCTCGGCCACCACGGGGCAGGTGGCAGCGGACAGCGCCAGCCCACTCGTGGGCGCCGCCGGGTCCTCGGCGCCGCTCACCCCGGCCCGGTAGGCGCGCAGGGTGAGCAGCTCATCCGGCTCCGAGAACGCCGCCAGCCCGGCCAGGAACAGCGGCAGCACGACGGCCTCGCTGTCGATCAGCTGCTCACCGAGCTCGCGCAGCCTCACCAGCCACCGCCCCGGGGACCCATCCGCGGACCGGCTCTGCTCGGCCAGGTTCGCCATGTGCAGGAGCACGAGCGCATCGAGCTCGGCGCGGGTAGCCACGGGATCGGTCGCGGCCACCGGCTCGCGAAGCGCCGGCGCCGCGCCCGCCACCCACCGGTACGTCCCAGCGAGCAGGAACTCCCGCGGAGTCGCGCAGAACAGGTACGCGAGACGCTCGGCGGCCTCGCCGGCGATCGCCGCCACCTCGGCCCGGCGGGACACAGGCAGCAGCGGGTGGCGATACAGGTCGGTGCCGTACACGCTGTGGATCAGGGCGGCGTGCTGAAGCTGCGGGGGCTGGTTCCAGCGCGCAACGATCTCGTAGGTCCCCTGCAGATGCTCGAGCAACCCCCGCCCTCCCCGATGGGCGTGCTCGGCGGCGCCCTCGGTGGTGAGGAAGCTGATCAGGGCGCGGGCCGTCGGGTCCATGCCTCGATACCAGCGCCGGCGACTGAGCTAGACAGCGACGACCGAGAACACCGGCGGCAACCGGGTGGCCACCGTCGTCCAGGTCTCACCGGCGTCGCCCGAGCCAAACAGGTCACCTGACGTGGCGCCGAAATAGAGCTCCAGTCGCTCCCCCGCTCCCGCGCGGCTGAAGGCCTGGCGCAGGACGGTCAGGTAGGCGTGCTCCGCCGGCAATCCGTTCCCGCGCGGCGACCAGCTGGCCCCAGCATCTCGCGTCTCGTAGACGCGTACGCGGCCGTCTGGGGTGACGCGATCCATGTCGGCCACGAGCGGGATCACGTAGGCGCTATCGGGGTCGGCCGGGTCGATCGTCAGCGGGAAGCCGAAATCCGACGGCAGCCCGGCGCCGCCGATGTCGGTCCAGCTCCGGCCCGCGTCGTCGGAGCGGTACACGCCACCGTGAAACTGCATGAACATGCGCTCGGGCTGCGCCGGCGCACGCTCCACGTGGTGCACGCAGCGGCCCGCATTCTCATCGGCCAGCGCCTCCTCGGGCAGGTAGCGCGGGTTCAGGCCCTCGATGCCCCGCCGCCAACTCCGCCCGCCATCCTCAGTCAGCCACATGCCGGCGGCTGAGACCGCGACCGCCAGCTTCTCGGGGTCTCCCGGCCAGGTGCAGATCGAGTGCAGGCAGAGGCCGCCGCCGCCCGGCTGCCAGTGCGGGCGCGAGGGTTGTCCCCACAGGCCCTCGTTGATCGCCCAGCTGGCCCCGCCGTCATGGCTCTCGAACAGCACGCCCGGGTCTCCCCCCGCGTACAGGGTGCCGTCGGCTTCGCCGCGGGCGATCACCCAGATCCGCTCGAGGGCCTGATCGCCTCCCTCGGGCAGGCTCACCCCATCGGCCTGCTCCCAGGCCTGGCCGGGATCACCGTCGGTGTAGAAGATCTTGGGGCCGTAGAACGGCGAGGTCACGGTCGCCAGCAGCCGCCCCGTGCGCGGATCTCGAGTCGCGAAGTCGACGGGCTCCCCCGCGAAGGCTCGGGTCGTTATCTCATAGCCTCGCTCCGGCTCACCTTCAAGCAGGAAGAGGCCCTTCTTGGTTCCCACCACCAGCTCGGTCATGCTCAGCCTCCCGTTATCGCCGGTATCACCTCGAGGCGGTCGCCGGGGCGCACCGCGCTCGCCTCGCCCCCGCGCTCGCCGCTCACGAACACGTTGATGTGGCGGCGTATCAGGCCGCGCTCGTCGAGGATCCATCCGCTCAGCCCGGGCTGAGCCTCCTCGAGGGCCTGCAGCACCTGGATCACCGTCGCCCCCGGTAGCTCGAGCTCCGCGCAGCCGCCGGCCAGCTTGCGCAGCGGTCCTCGTAGGCAAACCACGGCCATCCCGGGAATCCTAGATCCGCTCACAGACCTTTAGACCGAGGTCGGACCGGATTGTCATCGGTCGGATGGCGCTCCCGCGGTGCCGAGGGCCACCGACCTACCGGCGTTCGTAGCGTTCCTGCTCTTCCACGGTCCGCTCGGCGGTCGGAACCGCCTCCAGCCGCTTGTCGGGGATCGGCTCGCCACTCTCGACCGACCGGCCATAGGTGCCCGCCGCCAACCGCTCCTCGGCGCGCTTGAGCGCCGCCAGCTGGCTGTGCAGCTCCTCCACGCGGCCGGCATTGAACTCGTCCTGGTAGAGATCTTCACCGCCCTCCTCACCCGGCTCGAGCCGCTCGGAACCCTCCAACGGGCCCTCGTTCTCGAGCCGTGCCAGCGCGCCTTCGATCCGCGCTCGCTCGCGGTCCAGCAGTTCCTTGGCGCGGGCGGGGTCCACCGGGGCAGCTTATCCGGGATCGCAAGCGGGGACAGAGCCTCGGCCTCGCTAGGCTCGATTGCGGACTGCAAGCAAGGAGCCTGCCTGATGGAACTCGAGATCTGGTCGGACATCGCCTGCCCGTGGTGCTACATCGGCAAGCGCCGCTTCCAGAGCGCGCTCAGCCAGTTCGAGCATGCTGATGAGCTGACCGTCACATGGCGCAGCTTCGAGCTCGATCCGAATGCTCCCGCCGAGCGGGAGGGCGAGCTGGCCGGTCATCTGGCGCGCAAGTATGGGATGCCGATCGAGCAGGCTCGCGAATCCCAGCGCGGCCTGACGGACATGGCCGCCCAGGAGGGACTCACCCTCCGGTTCGACCTGGCCCGCAGCGGCAACACGTTCGACGGACACCGGCTCGTGCACCTGGCCGCCGAGCACGGCCGCCAGCAGGAGATGAAGGAGCGCCTGATGCAGGCGTACTTCACCGAGGGCCGGCTGGTCAGCGACCCGCAGACACTCATGGCCCTGGGTCTCGAGATCGGACTGCCCGCGGACGAGATCGAGGCGCTGCTGGCCGGGGATCGCTTCGCCGAGGAGGTCCGCGCCGACGAGGCCGCGGCCGCCAAGCTCGGCATCTCCGGAGTACCGACGTTCATCGTCGATCGCCAGGTCGGAGTGACCGGCGCCCAACCCCCCGAGCTGATCCTGGAGATGCTCCGTCAGGGCTGGGCTCGGCGCGAGCCGGTGGCCGCCGGCTGAGCCGCTCAGCGCGGGAGTGAACGGCGTCCAGCGGCCGGCGTCCAACGTCCGGCGTCCGGCGTCCGGCGGCCGGCCGGGCTCAGGCCACGGTCTGGGCCAGACGGGGCGTGAGCACAACGCGGAGATCGCCCCACTCGACGGCGACCGGGCCGCGGACCCACGTCGGCGCGGCGGCGAGCGCCTGGTCGACACGCAGGGGATGCAGGCCGTTCACGCGGTGCGCGTAGCGCAGCGCATGAACGCGCATCGCCCGCTGGGCGTGGATGGCGCTGACGCGCCAGCCGGCGGCCAGCAGCTGGGCTCCGTGCCAGAGCGACCAGCGCCAGCGCCGGAACGGGGTCCGTCCCGGCGGGAGGAGCTCCAGCTCATAGGTCAGCTCGACGGGCTCGATCATCACACGGGTAGCTCGGCGGGGCGCCGGGTCTGCGGTATTCAATCCTAGGGCGGGACCGGACAGCCCCGGACACCCCCCGGCGATCCGATCCTCACCGTTCGCCAGAGACCCTGGCGAACGTCCGGTGCTACAGCCGCGGGACATGGGAGCGCAGGCGGTCGAGATCCAGGACGACCATCCGGAGGCGACTGGTCTCGATCAGACCCAGGTCGCGCAGCGTCCGCAGGGCCCGGGCCGCCGATTCACGTGATGACGCGCTCCAGGAGGCGAGCTCCTCCTGGTTGATCGGCAGACCGACCTCGATGGTCCCGTCCTCACGCTCGGAGCCGAACCGCTCGGTCAGCTCAACCAGCCGGCTGGCCACGCGAGCCAGTGACCCGGCGCTGGCGAATTCGAGCCGTCGTGCGTCTGATTCGTAGAGCCGGCCAAGGGTCAGATCGAGCAGCGCCAGTGAGGCCTCGGCGTGGGCGGCCAGGAAGCCGCGCAACCCCGAGACGCTGATCACCACCCCGGTGACCGGCTCGAGCGCGGTCGCACTGGCCGAGCGCACGGCGCGGCGAATGGCCACGATCTCCCCCATCAGGTCCCCGGGCCCTCGGATGGCCAGGATCACCTCATCACCGTCGGCGGCGGCCTTGTGAATCTTGACCAGCCCGCTGAGCAGGACGATCGCACTGTCGGCCGCATCGCCGGCCCGGATCAGGAACTCGCCCCGCGCCCATCGCTGTTCGCGTCCGGTCCCGAGCAGTTCATCGCGATCGGGGGGAATCAGCGACTCGAGGAACGTCCGTCCGCCCTGGACCTCTGACGCCATGTTCGGCCCAGCCTATCCGCCGGGCTCGGCCAGCATGCCAAACGACAATGGTTGACACCCCGTCGGCGTCGGCACCGTCAGCGGACGGGTTACCATTTCCGGCAGGAGGCAGCCGGCCAGTTGACCACTGAACCCGAGAGTCACACCACGCTTCGATCCGCCCTCGCCCCGGCGGCGCTGCGTGAGGCGCTGGTTCCCCGGCGGCCGGTGTTCGCCGACCCGTGGGACTCGCCGGTCGACATGTTCGCCTGCTACGTCGCGGTGGCCGTGCTCGTGCCGCTGCTGCTGTGGGCCGGGGGAGCGCTCATGAGTGACATCTTCGGGTTCGGCTCCCACTGGCCGGTGGGTGTGTTCGTGGTCGCCGCCCTGGTCGGCGCCGCCGGGTTCATGACGATCGTGGGCCGGGAGCGGACCAGCCTTTCGGTCGACGTACTCGCCATCACCGCCTGGGTGCTGCTCGGCCTCGTGGTGGCCCCGATCGTCGGCCTGGCCCCGGCTCCGCTGGTGGCCATCATCCTCTACGCAGTCATGCTGGCGGCGATCTTCGGGTTCGTGCTCAGCCTCGGCCGCTGGCAGCGACAGTTCCTGCGCACGCTGAGCTGGCCGGTGACGTGGAGCCTGCTGGCGGTGTTCTTCGCCTGGGCGGCGTACGAAACGATCATCTACGGCTGACGCGGGTGCGGGCGCCGCGCCATCCGGGTCCGCGCGATCCGGGTCGCCCGGTCCGCGTCGCCCGCTCAGTGTCCGCCCGGTCAGCGGCCGCCCGTGACCCGGGCCTGTACCGCGTCCATCAGTCGGTCCGGCAGCAGCGCCTTCACGGCCAGCTGCAGCTTGGCGTCTGTGCCGACCACATAGCGCGGCTTCGGGCGCGCAGCACCCAGGGCCTCCCCAACGGCTGCCGTCACCTTCTCAGCCGGCGCCGCCTGCTTGGCGATCCGCGCGGTGAGCTTGCGCGTCGCGCTGATCTGCCGACCGTACAGCTGCCGGTGCTCGGCGGTCAGACCGGCCTCGACCTCGTCGACGGTCTGGCCGACATTGCGCCACAGGTCGGTGTCGATCGAGCCCGGCTCGACCAACACCACACGGATCCCCCACGGGCGCAGCTCGACGCGCAGCGCATCAGCCATCCCCTCGAGGGCGAACTTCGAGGCCGCGTAGGCCCCCATGAACGGGGCGGCGACCCGGCCGCTGATCGAGGAGATGAAGACGATCCGCCCGCGAGCGGCGCGCAACAACGGGAGGACGGCCTGGGTGACTGCGACCTGGCCCACGAGGTTGACGTCGAGCTGGCGGCGCAGGCCGTCGGCACTCAGGCATTCCACCGGGCCCCCAACGACGATGCCGGCGTTGTTGACGAGCGCATCCAGGCGCCCGCCGAGCGCCTCCGGAAGCCGTTCAATCTGCTCGGTCGCGGTGACGTCCAGGGTCAGCGGCTGGATCGCCGGATGGGCGCGGCGCAGCTCGTCCCCATCCTCAGGCCGTCTGACCCCAGCGTGGACTTGCCAGCCCCGGCCGGCCAGGTCCAGCGCAATCGCCCGGCCGATCCCCCGGCCGGCGCCCGTGACTAGGACAGTGGACATGTCGGTGGCGAGCATAGTTGGATCGGTAGGCGAAACTGCAGTGGTGAGTGCAAACGAGATTCATCAGCTGCTGCACCAGTGGGGGCTCGGCGTTGTGTTCGCCGCCGTGGCGCTGCAGGCCCTCGGTGCCCCGCTTCCGGGGACCACGGTCCTGATCGCGGCCGCGGTCTACGCGAGCGCCACCGGCGGACTGCCGATCATCGGCGTGATCCTGGTCGGGGCGGCGGCCGCGGTGGTCGGGACCAGCGCCGGCTTCGCGATCGGCCGCCGGCGGGGCGCGCAGATCCTGGTTGGGGTGGGCGGCCGCCTGCGCCAGAGCCCCGAGCGGGTCCAGCGGCTCCGGGACGAGTTCGCCCGCCACGCGCTGGCTTGGCTGTTCCTGGGACGCTTCATCAGCGGCGTGCGCAACGTGAGCGGGCTGCTGGCCGGCGCCAGCACGATGGCCTTCAGCCGCTTTCTCCCGGTGAGCGCCGCCGCCGCGCTCGCCTGGGCCACGATCAATTCGCTCGAGTACTACTGGTTCGGACGCGCCATTGCCGGCGCCGACACATGGGTCCAGGCGCTGCTGGTCCTCGCCGGACTGGCCTGGCTGGTCGTCTCGCTGCGATGGCTGCGACGCCGGGCGCTGCGCGGACTGCAGGAGGCCCCCGGCGCCGAGTCGGCCGGGGCTTGATCGCGGCCGGCACGGAGCCAGGCGCGGCCGCTCGGCCCAGCTCACGGCGCGCGGCCCGCGGGTCGCGCTCGGCTCAGTCGGTCGGCTTGTGCTTGAGGACCCGCGCGCCCGGGGTCCTGGCATCGAACGACGTCTTCAGGTTCAGATGAGCGCACCGCTTGACCATGTTCGGGGCCGTGTGCACGGGCGTGAGCACCCAGCCGGCGCCGATCGGGTTGAAGACGACGATCGGCCGGTTCAGTGAGGTCCACCAGGGCGGGCTCCAGCCGATCGCGGACACGTTCTCGCCCAGCTCCCAGGCCAGGATGCTCTGGAACGGGACGGTGGTGACGGGCTGACCGCAGGCGTTGATCGCGTTCGTCCCGCCGGCCTTGGCGATGACCGATTGCAGACGATGGATCTGAAGCGCCCACTGGCGTCCGAGCACGATCCCGTTGTGCAGCAACCGAAGGCGGATCTGCGCATGCGGGACCATCGCCACGACCACGCCGACGACCGCCGCCACCCCGACCCAGCGGACGACGGCCCGGCGCGGCGACAGGCCCAGCACGCGGCCCATCCCGGCCGCGGCCAGTACGACCAGCACCGCCGCGGGCTCGAACATGTAGCGCTTGCTGGCGCCCCAGCCGTGCAGGGCGAACCCGATCTCGACGGCGACCCACAGCATCGCGAAGGCAGCCAGGACGAGCCACCTGAAGTCCCGCCGGAGCGCGGCCAGGATCAGCGCCCCGACCACGGCCAGCTGCACCGGGAGCTCATACAGGCCCAGGAACCGGTTGATGACCCCGCTGATCTTGTTGCCCCGAATCGGCGTCGAGGAGGTCGAGGCCACGTCGCCGGCGGCGAACCAGTTATGAGAGGTGAGAATCGGAACTCCGAACCACAGGAGCAGCACAGCCAGAATTCCGATCACCAGCTCGCGCCGCATGGCCGGCACCCAGCGCCACCCCCAGACGGCGTACAGCCCGAGCGCAACCCAGACCTCCGGCCGTCCGAGCGCCGCCAGCGCCAGCATCACGAACGCCACCCGCGGGCGCCCGCCGAGATGGAAGTCGATCGCGGCCAGGCACAGCGTGACGATCATCGGATCGGAGTAGGCGATGAGGACGAAGTGCGCCGAGCCCTCGATGCCCAGCACCGCCAGCCCGGCCAGCGCGGCCGCCACGGATGCGGCCCACCGCGGCGAGTCCTCGATGGTGAGCCGGTAGGCGATCCGGCCGCCGAACACCGCCCCGGCCAGCGCGGCCGCGACGGCGGTCACCATCCACAGCCACAGGGCCGCCCGCCCCAGCAGCGCGTAGGGAAGCGTGAACAGGAAGGACAGCGGCTTCCAGGATGGAGCCGCGTTGGTGTTCAGGTTCAGGTGCAGGGCCTGGTGGCCCCAGACGAGCCAGCCGTAGGCGTCGTAGGCCGGCCGCATCCCGGTGAGGAGCACGAACGCCAGCGCGACCACGACGACCGCGAGGGCCACCGCGAGCCATGGCCACGCCGCCCGCCAGCGTGATGCTCCGCCCGGCGGGGACGGCACTGACGGACGCGGGCGATTCGCAAGCGCCGGGGCTGAGCTCTCAAGCATTAAGCACTCAGTTAACAACCAAGTCGTCGCGCGCGGCGAACCGGCCGACGCACGGCGCCGGTGGGCCGATCACGCCCCCGGCGCGGAGGTACCGGCTAGACGGTGCTCGTCGACCCAGCTCAGGATCGCCCGTGAGTGGGTGATGACGCTGCCATCGGGGAGCTTCAACGCGGGGAGCTTCCTGGTCCCGGTGGCCGCCTCCAGCTCGTCGCGGGAGCCTTTGCGCAGGAAGGGAAGCGGGCTGCCGTGGGCGGCGATCACCTTGTCGTACTCGATACCCGCCTGGGCCAACGCCTCCTGCACGCGGCGGCAGGGATGAACCTTGGGCCCTCCGGTGTCGCCGTGACACACGTACAGAGTCGGCTTCTCTTCCATCACCCGTCTCCCGTCGATCGTCGGGACGCAGCCTAACCTACGCCTTGAGTGGTAGCTAAACCCCGATATTTAGGGTTTAGCTACCACCCTTTGATCGCCACGGTGGCCACCAAGCGCCGGAAGCGCCAGGCGGTCGGGCGGCCCCGGCCCACCCCGGGCCGGGACCTGCGATGCTGCCGCGCATGCAACGCGTCCACGTCAGTCAGGACTTCCCCCAGCCGGTCGCGGAGCTGTATGCCCACCTGAGCGAGCACGAGAACCTGGAGGGCCTGTTCGGAGCCAGGATCCGGAGGCTGAACGACGGCACCGACGGCACCCGCAACGGCGTCGGCTCAGCGCGAGAGCTCAAGGTTGGCCCGCTGCCCGCGTTCGTGGAGACCAACACCGAGGTCGTGCCGGATGAGCTGATCCGCTACCGGATCACCAAGGGCGGGGTCCTCAAGGACCATGAGGGCATCATGCGCTTCTCGCCCCGGGGCTCTGGCTCGCACCTCGACTACACGATCGACTTCGACGGCAAGCTGCCCGGCATCGGGCCGGTCGTCAAGCGGATGCTGACCCGCAACGTGTCCACCGCGCTGCGCCGGCTGGCCGAGCACCCGTAGCCGGATCAGCCCCCTACAGCGATTCGAGCGCGGCGTTGAACGTCGCGCTCGGTCGCATGGCCGCCGCCGCCAGCTCGGGGTCGGGCCGGTAGTAGCCACCGATCTCGACGGGTGAGCCCTGTACCGCGGCCAGCTCGGCGACGATCTTCTCCTCATCGGAGGCCAGGCGCTGCGCCAGCGGCGCGAAGCGTCCGGCCAGCTCGGGGTCGTCGTCCTGCCCGGCCAGCTCCTGGGCCCAGTAGAGGGCGAGGTAGAAATGGCTGCCCCGGTTGTCGAGCTCGCCGACCCGGCGCGATGGTGAGCGGTTCTCCTCCAGCAGTCGGCCGGTGGCCCGGTCGAGCGTCTGGCCGAGCACCCGGGCGCGGGCGTTGCCGCTCTTGTCGGCCAGCATCTCAAGCGATTCGGCGAGGGCCAGGAACTCACCCAGGCTGTCCCAGCGCAGGTGGTTCTCGCGCAGGAACTGCTGCACGTGCTTGGGCGCCGAGCCGCCGGCTCCGGTCTCGAACAGGCCGCCGCCGCTCATCAGCGGGACGATCGAGAGCATCTTGGCGCTCGTGCCAAGCTCGAGGATCGGGAACAGGTCCGTCAGGTAATCCCGCAGCACGTTGCCGGTGACCGAGATCGTGTCCTCCCCGCGGCGCGCGCGGTCCAGCGTGAAGCGGGTGGCCTCGGCCACGTCGAGGATCTCGATCTGAAGCCCGTCGGTGTCAAGCTGCGCCAGCGCCGGGCGGACCTTGGCCAGCAGCTGCTGGTCGTGCGGCCGGGTCTCATCGAGCCAGAACACGGCCGGGGCTCCGGTGGCCCGCGCGCGCGCCACGGCGAGCCGGACCCAGTCCTGAACAGCCGCATCCTTGGTCTGGCACATGCGCCAGATGTCACCCGCGGCGACCTCGTGCTCGAGCAGGGTTGCGCCCGCCTCGTCGATCACGCGCACGGTTCCGGCGGCGGCGATCTCGAACGTCTTGTCGTGTGAGCCGTACTCCTCAGCCTTCTGGGCCATGAGCCCGACATTCGGGGTCGTGCCCATCGTGGCCGGGTCAAATGCGCCGTGCTGGCGGCAGTGCTCGACGGCCTCCGCGTAGAGCGGCGCATAGGAGTGATCGGGGATCACGAACTTGGTGTCCTGCTGTTCGCCCTCGGCGTTCCACATCTGACCCGAGGTGCGGATGGCCGCCGGCATCGAGGCGTCGATGATTACGTCGCTGGGGACATGCAGGTTGGTGATGCCGCGGTCGGAGTCGACCATGGCCAGCGACGGACCGTCGGCGTAGGCGGCGTCGATCGCCGCCTGCAGTGAGGAGCGCTCCTGCTCGGACAGCTTGTCCAGCGCGCTGAGCAGGGCGGCCAGCCCATTATTGGCGTTGACTCCCGCCCGGCGCAGCACCTCGCCGTGCTGCGCGAACACGGCCGGGAAGTAGGCCCGCACGGCGTGGCCGAAGATGACCGGGTCGGAGACCTTCATCATCGTGGCCTTCAGATGCACCGAGAACAGGACACCCTGTGCCTTGGCCTCAGCGATCTGCTCGGCCAGGAAGCGCTCGAGCGCCGCACGGCGCATGACGGCGCCGTCCAGCACCTCGCCCGTGAGCACGGGGGTCGAGGCCTTGAGGACCGTCACCCGTCCGTCGGCATCGGCGAGCTCGATCCGCACCTCGCCGTCGTGCTCGACCGTCACCGAGCGCTCGGTGGAGCGGAAATCTCCTTCGCTCATCGTGGCCACATGAGACTTCGAGTCCGGCGACCAGGCCCCCATCGAGTGAGGATGGGCGCGCGCGAAGGCCTTGACCGAGGCCGGCGCGCGGCGGTCGGAGTTACCCTCGCGCAGCACGGGGTTGACGGCGCTCCCCTTGACGCGGTCATACCGGGCCCGGATCTCGGCCTGCTCGTCATCCGCCGGCTCGTCCGGGTAGTCCGGGATGTCATAGCCGGCCTGCTGCAGCTCGGCGACCGCAGCCTTCAGCTGCGGCAGGGAGGCGCTGATGTTGGGCAGCTTGACGATGTTGGCCTCGGGCGTCCTGGCCAGCGCACCCAGTTCGGCCAGCGCATCGGCGACGCGCCGGTCCTCAGCCAGCCGGTCACCGAACTGCGCCAGGATGCGCCCGGCCAGCGAAATGTCGCGCAGCTCCATCTCCACGCCGGCCACGGCGGCGAACGCCTCCACCACCGGGAGCAGGGATTTGGTGGCCAGGGCGGGGGCCTCGTCGGTGTGGGTGTAGACGATCCTCAATGCGCGACGGAGCCTAGTGGGTCTCCCCGGGTCAGCTCGGTGCCGACGGGGTAGACACTCCTCAAATGCCGATCCGCACAGTCGTCATCGATCACGTCACCATCGGCGTCAGCGATCTGGAGCGCAGCGCCGAGTTCTACCGGCGCGTGCTGGCCACGCTGGGCTTTCGCGAGTTCGGCCCCTGGCAGGAGGGGGACCCCGATGTGGCGTTCGGCGCTGAGGGCGCCGACGACTTCGCCATCTCCCTGAGCTACAAGGCCGGCGCCCCGGTGCACATCGCCTTCGCGGCCGAGCGCCGCCAGCAGGTGGATGCCTTCCATGCCGCAGCGCTGCGGGCAGGGGGTGTCGACAACGGCCCCCCGGGGTACCGGCCCGAGTACTCGGAGGGCTATTACGGCGCGTTCGTGCTCGATCCCGACGGCAACAACATCGAGGCCGTCCACCATGCCGAGGACTGAGCCCGGTGCCGTTCGCGCCGCCCGCCGTCGCTGCCGGCCCGATGCCGGCCCCGATGCCGGCCCCGGACCGCTCCCCGGGTCCGGGACGCCCGCGTAGCATGGCCGCGATGGAGCAACGGGTCATCTATCTGTCGGGCTTGACCCGCCTGCCGCTGCTCGGAGCCGATGGCGGGGATATCGGCCGGATCGTCGACGCGGTCGTCGACCTCGGGTCCAAGCCTCCCCGCGTCAACGGGGTGGTCGTGGCCGTGAACCGGCGGCGGGTGTTCGTCGGGATCACCCGGATCGGCGAGATCGGCTCCGATGGCGCCCGCCTCCGTCGCGGTTCGGTCAACCTGCGCCAGTTCGAATTGCGCGACGGCGAGCGCCTCCTGGCCGGTCAGCTGATCGGCAAGCGCCTGAAGGATCAACGCGTGGTCGACATCGGGCTGGTCCCGTCGCCGGAGCCCTTTGGCTGGGAGGTCTCGACCGTGGCCGTGGCCGGCCGCCGGGTGCCGGGGCTGCGGCGCGCCCCCGACGTGATCGACTGGAGCGAGGCCGGGGAGCTGTTCGCCTCCGATCGCCCGGTCGACCGACAGGCGGCCGAGCTCGGTGGGCTGCACCCGGCCGAAATGGCCGACACCATCCGCAGGCTGCCCCTCAGCCGCCGCCGGATCCTGGCCGCCGCGCTCGAGGACGATCGCTTGGCCGACCTGCTCGAGGAGCTGTCCGAGGACGATCAGGTCAAGCTCGTAGAGGGCCTCGATCGCGAGCGCCTGGCGCGCGTGCTGGAGGAGATGGAGGCCGATGACGCCGCCGATCTGCTGGGCGAGTTCTCGGCCTCGCGCCAGGCTGAGCTGCTGCACGCCATGGACCCCGAGGAGGCCGAGCCGGTGCGCCGCCTGCTCACCTACCAGCCCAACACCGCCGGCGGGCTGATGACGCCGGAGCCGGTGATCCTGGCCCCCGGAGCCACCGTCGCCGAGGCGCTGGCGCGGATCCGAGATCCGTCCCTGCCGGTTCCGCTCGCCGCCGGGGTGTTCGTCTGCCGCCCGCCGCTGGAGACTCCGACGGGTCGTTACCTGGGCAATGTCGGCTTCCAGCGCCTGCTCCGCGAGGCGCCCAGCAAACCGCTCGGGCGCTGCCTGGACGAGGATGTGGAACCGGTCAGCGAGAGCGTCAGCGACCGCGAGGTGGCGGCGCAGCTGGCCGCCTACGACGTGGTCACCCTGGCCGTCACCGATGACGCCGGACGGCTCGTGGGCGCGGTGACGATTGATGACGTGCTCGACCGCGTGCTGCCCCGCAACTGGCGCCTGGCCTTCTCGGAGTCCTCCTGATGCCCTCGAGCGATCTCTCGCAGCCCCGCGGCACGCCCGGCGGCCCGGTCTACGACCCGGATGCCTTCGGGCGCTTCGCCGAGGGTCTGGCCCGCTTCCTCGGCACCGGGCGCTACCTGGTCGCACAGACGCTGGTGGTCATCATCTGGATCGCGCTCAACGTGGCGGCGGTGTCGCTGCGGTGGGACCCGTATCCGTTCATCCTGCTCAATCTGGGCTTCTCCACCCAGGCCGCGTATGCCGCTCCCCTGATCCTGCTGGCCCAGAACCGCCAGGCCGACCGCGAGCGTGAGGACATCGAGCGCGACCGGGAGATGAACGCCCGCTCACTGGCCGAGACCGAGTACCTGGCCCGGGAGATCGCCGGCGTGCGCCTGGCCGTGGACAAGCAGGCCAACCACGAGGATCTGATCGAATGGATGCAGCGCCTCACGCAGGCGGTCGAGCGCCTGCAGCCGGCCGAGCCGGAGGGAGGACTGGCGCCGCGGTCAGCGCCGGAGTAGGGTTCCAAGCGCGGGGGGCAGGGAGAGGCCACCTGAGGACGGATTCGGATCGAGGGCACAACCGAAGCGCCGGCGAGAGCCGGCTCGTATGAGAGGGACACCGAGCTCCTGGCGCGATGCCGGGCCGGAGATGCGACCGCCTGGCGGACGCTGGTGGAGCAGCACGCGCCGCTGATCAACGGCATGCTTCGCGGTGCCTTTCGCCTGGCTGCGTACGACGCCGAGGACGCCTTCCAGGAGGTCCTCACGCGCGTGTACCTACGCCTGGGCACGATTCGGGAGGCGAGCGCGCTGAGGAGCTGGATCGCGCAGATCACGCGCAATGTGGCCCTCGACGTGCTGCGCCGCGGCGGCCGCGAGGTGAGCGCGGATCAGGCGCTCGTGGAGCAGCGCTACAGCGAGCCCCTGCTGGCGGTCGAGCAGGCGATGACGATTCGGGACGCGCTCGACCGCCTGCCCGACCACCAGCGCGAGATCCTCGACCGGTTCTTCGTGCGCGATGAGAGCTATCGCACGATCGCCGCCACGATGGACCTCCCGCCCGGGACCATCGCCAGCCGAATCTCACGGGCCCTGGCGGCGCTGCGCACCGAGTTCGAGGGCCCGGGGAAGATCACCCGCGGCTGATGCGTCTACCTCACAGATGCATGACCCTCTCCGGCCCGAGCTCGATCTGGTCGCCGCCCTGCGGCTGACCTCGCCACCGCCGGTGGACTGGATCGAGGCGGCGGCACTGCTTCCGAGCACCCTCGGCGATCTCGAGCGGCTGGAGAGGACCATCGACAGCCCGGAGTTCCGCGCCCGGTTCCGCGTGGAACCGGAGCAAGCCGTTCAGGAGGCGGGACTCAAGCCGTCGGCATCGCTGCTCGGCGCTCTGCGCGACCGGCTGGAAGACGTCTAACCGGACACGCTGGCGCGGGCGCGCTCGCCCGCGCGCTCAGCCGCCACCAGGATCGCCCGCGCGTGCTGCCGGCGCTCATCGTCCTGGACCAGAGCGAGGTTGACCGCGATCAGACTCGTGACGGTGCGGGCCGCGGCGGTGGCCAGCTCGGCCGCGCCGGCCGCGTCCGCACTTCGAGCGGCCGGCCCGTGGCGTGCGAGGTCGGCGGCCAGGGCCGCGCAGTCTCCACCGACGGCGGCGATCGTCAGCAGCGTGTCGGCGGCGGCAACCAGATCGGCGCGCAGCGCCGCGTCACGCCCCCTTGTCCGGGCGAGGTCCGGCGGTCGCGCCAGGGCCTGGCGGGCTCGCTCATAGGCGGCGGCGTTGGCCCTGCCGGCGGCGGCTGCGCGCGCCCTCAGTGTGACGGCCTGCACGCCGGCACCCCGGGCGCCCTCCCAGTCGCCGACCGAGTCTCGAGCCAGAGCCTCGCACAGTCCGGCCGCGCCTTCGATCACCGCGGCGGCCAGCGCGCCGGCCCCGCCCGGCGGGGACGATTCGAGCGCGTTCAGCACGCGACCGCCGCCAGGCTCCGCTCCGCCTCCCGTAACTGGCCGTCGATCAGCTCGAGCCCGGTGGCCCAGAAGCCTGGGGCGGTCAGGTCGATCCCCACGATCGCCGCCAGGGCCTCGGGAGAGCAGGACCCCCCGGCGCGCAGCAGCTCGAGGTACCGCGGCACGAACGCCTCGCCCTCCCGGAGGTAACGCGCATAGATCGACAGGGCCAGGAGCTGGCCGTAGGCGTAGGCATACACGTAACCCGGCATGGTGAACACATGCTCGATTGCCGACCACCAGCTTGCGTACCCGTCGGTGAGGGCCACGGAGTCATCGTAGAGCTCCTCGTTCACGCTTCGCCAGTGGCCACTCAGGCGGTCAGGTGAGAGCTCCCCCCGCTCTCGCCGCTCACGGTGCACACGATCCTCAAAGCGGTGGATGGCGATCTGACGGAACACGGTGGCCACGGCTTCGTCGAGCTGGTAGGCGAGCAGCCCGAAGCGCTCCTGCGGCCCGGAGGCGCGCGACATCAGGTGGGCGAGCGTGATCGTCTCCCCGAACACCGACGCGGTCTCGGCCACCGTGATCGGAGGGTCCATCTGCAGCAGACCCCGGCCCGCGGCCAGGAGGTAGTGCACGCCGTGGCCGAGCTCGTGGGCGAGGGTGAGAACGTCCTCACGGCGGCCGGCGAAGTTCAGGAGCAGGTAGGGATGGCCGGCGGGGCCGGCATGCGCGCAGTAGGCCCCGCTCTGCTTGCCGGGCCGGATCTCCGCGTCGATCCAGCTCTCATTGAAGAACCGGGCGGCGTGGTCAGCCAGCTCCGGCGAGAAGCCGCGATAGGCGCTCAGGACGAGGTCTCGGGCCTCGGCCCAGCTGAAGCGCTCCTGACTGGACCCCACGGGCGCCGCGCGGTCATAGCTCCTCAGCCGCTTGACGTTCAGCGCCCGGGCCTTCAGCGCCGACCAGCGACGCGGGATGTCGTAACGGGCCACCACCGCCGCCACCAGCGCGTCGACCGACGCGTCGCTGGTCTCGTTCTCGAGGTTGCGCGCGGCCAGCCAATGGTGATGGCGGCGCAGCCGATCATCAACCGCGTGATCGGCGACGAGCACGTTCAGAACCCGGGCTCGGATCCGCAGTCCCGGCCCCAGCGCAGCCGTGACCGCATCCTCAGCAGCGTGGCGCTCGGCCCGCTCGGAGGCCGCCAGGCGCGCCTCGACCTCGACCAGCTCGTAGCGCTCCCCCTCCCACTCAGCGGTCAACCCGGCCAACTGCTCCTCGAGCAGCCGTCGCCAGGCGTCGCGACCGGTCAGGGCCTTCGTGGTCAGCAGGCGCTCCTCTGGCCCGGACAGGCGATGCTCTCGCCAGCGCCGCCGCATGGCCAGCCAGTGGGCGAAGCGCTCGAGCTCGGCCGCATCCAGCAGGGCAGCGGCTCGATCGGGTGCGAGCTGGAGCCACTCCAGCTCCAGGAAATCGACCAGGGTTTGGACGTGAGCCCGTCGTGCCTCGATCTCGCTGAGCAACGCGCCGTGCTCAGGCGCCCCGGTGTCAGCATCGAACCGTAATGTGGCATAGACATCGGCCACCGCGATCGCGGCCGAGATGGCCTCAAGCTGGTCGAGCGCCTCGCGGAGCTGGGCGGCTCCGTAGCCGGCGATGCGGCCCTCGTGCCGGACGGCAAAGACCTCGGCGTCGGAGAGCGCCTGACGGCTGAGGGCGACGGCGCCGGCGGGCCCGGCGGGCCCCAGCGAGCTCAGATCCCAGACCGGAGGTCCGTCGGGCCGGGGCCGGCTGGGCGCCGGGATCACCCCGCCCACAACGACGACCGGCGGCGGCGCTGTGAACAGCACCGCCGCCGGTCATCCGAGGAGGGGCGCCGCGACGCCCTTGCCCCGTCGCCTATCACGGGCTAGCGGGGCCGATGGCGAGACTTGTGGTGTCCCTCGAAGTCGCTGCCGTCGTCCTCGCCGGCTGACCTGCGGTAGCCCTTCTCGGAGTCGCTCCCGACGCCTTCCTCGGCGCGTGAGGGACGTTCAGCCGGGTCGCTGATGTGTCCCTCGACTTCGGTCGACTGCCCCGTCGCACGCTGCTCGTCCATCTCGCCCATGAGAGCTCCTATGGTTGTTCTGCCGCCCTGGAGTGGTGGCGCATGCAAGGGAGACGAGCGACCCCGGGAAAATCTTCCCTCCGTGATGACACCCACAGAGCGGGCATCCGCGCGGCGGCCGCGAATATGATCCGCCCGTGTCCGCAGGGCAGTCAGACCAGGAGCTCCCGGCCTGGTCACTGGATCGGGAGACGGTCCAGCGTCAACTGCAGACCTCGGCCTGGCCGCTGGGCGATGCTCGGGAATGGGCGCTGGGCGGCTCGACCGGCGCTGGAGTGAGGGTATGCATCGTGGACAGCGGCGTAGACGGCGATCATCCGCGGGTCGGAGGGGTGACGGACGCGGTCGTGGTGAGCGAGTCTGCGGACGGGGACCTGGTGGTCACGGCTGACGAGGACGGAGACGCCTACGGCCACGGCACCGCCTGTGCGGCAATCGTGCGCCAGCTGGCGCCCGATTGCGAGCTCGGCTCGGTGCGGGTCCTGGGGGGCGAGCTGACTGGAGCCGGCCCGATCCTCCTGCGGGGGCTGGAGTGGGCCATCGAACAGGGCTTCGAGGTCATCAACCTCAGCCTGTCCACCACCAAGAGCCGCTTCATCGAGAAGCTCCATGAGCTCGCCGACCGGGCCTACTTCAAGGGCTCGCTGCTGGTCGCCTCGGCTCACAACATGCCCGTCGAATCGTTCCCATGGCGATTTCCCGCCGTAATCTCGGTGGGCAGCCATTCCGGCCACGGGCATCACGAGTACTACGTGAATCCCGACCCCCCGGTGGAGTTCGTCGCCCCGGGAGTCGACCTCGACTTGGCCTGGCTGGGCGGAGGGACGATCCAGGCCACCGGCAACTCGTTCGCCACCCCCTACATAGCCGGCCTGGCCGCGCTGGTACTGGCCAAGCACCCCGGTCTGCGCCCCTTCGAAGTCAAGACCGCCCTGCGCTGTGCGAGCAGCAACGTGCGGAGTGCGGCGTGAGCAGCGGCAGTAGCGCCCGGAGCGGTGGCCTCGATGACGAGGCCGGACGTCGGATCCTCCTGCAATCGATCGTCGAGCTGACCCGGTCCTTGTTCGGAGCCCGGGCCTGCTCGATCATGAGCTACGACCCCGGTTCCCGGGAGCTCATCTTTGAGGCCGTGGCCGGGGAGGGGGCGGATACGCTGGTCGGCCGGCGAATCTCCGCCCGGACCGGACTGGCCGGATGGGCCCTGGCCTCCGAGGAGCCGATCGCGGTCTCCGATGTCCGCCACGATCCGCGCTTTGCCCGTGAGGTGGCCGAGGAGACCGGCTACGTGCCGACCGCGATCACGGTCTACCCGCTCCTGCACGACGAGGGCTCGCTCGGCGTGCTGAACGTCCTCGATCAGAGCGCCTCCGAACGAGTCGGGCTGGCCGACATGGAGGCTCTGGGCCGGATCGCCACCCACACAGCGGCTGTGCTGGCCCTGGTCCAGGGGGCGCGCGGCGCTGAACCCGGTCAGGATGAGTTCACCCGGTTGCGCGCCCGCCTCAGCGCCGCTCGCCCCGGGCAGCGGGCAGCCGCCGCGGACGCCCTTGACGCCCTGCGACGGCTGCTTGAGAGCTGAGGGGGCACGACCGGGGCGCGTCGAACGCGCTTGTCAGCTAATGCTCAAGCGTCAATTCACCCTCGGCCTGTCGGCATCAATCTCGGTCTCGGGGCCGAACGACGCCGCCCGCGCGGGGTGCGTCACCGCCAGTCGGCTGCGGGCGTTCTCCATCAGCGAGCTCGAGGCGGGCGAGGCGGTCAGCGCCTCGCGCAGCGCCTCGCCGTCGATCCGCAGGGTGGACACCTCGCCGCTGGCGGTGACGGTGGCCGTCCGCGGAATGCGCTGGAGCACGCCGATCTCGCCGAAGTAGGCCGGGGGGCGCATCGTGCGGATCGGGCGGGAAGGACCGCCGGCCTCGCCGCGGGCGCTGACCTGCACCTCTCCAGTGGACAGGACGTAGACGGCATCCGCCGCTTCCCCCTCACGGATGATCGTCTCGCCGGGCGAGAATGTGGCCGGCTCGGCCACCGTAGCCAGGCGCTCCAGGATCGGCCGGCTGGCGGCGGCGAAGATGCCCAGCCCCTCCAGCAAGGCCACCCGCGGCTCGAGCTCTCCGACCCGCGCGGCCGTGTCCCGATCCACCGCCTGCAGGGCCGGATAGCCGATCACCGCGAGCGCCGCGGGCGCCAGCGCCATCGTCCACAGCCCGGCGTTGAGGCCGCCGGCATTCACGACGAGCGGCGTGAGCACCGTGCCCAGCGCGATCGCGGCGAGCACGAAGGCAAAGAAGACCCCGAACACGCGGGCGAGCTGATCGGAGGCCACTGCCCGCTGCAGGGCGGTCACCGCCAGCACGTCGACCACCAGCGTGGAGCCGCCGCGGAACATCTCCACGATGAAGGCCAGGACGGGAGAATGAATCACGATCAGCAGCGCCGTGGGCAGGCAGTAGCCGAGGGCGCCGGCGAGGATGATCATGCCCAGCCGGCGACTGCCGGCCAGCCGATCGACTGCGCCCGCCCCCAGCACGCCGCCCACTCCGAGCCCGGCCAGCAGGTAGCCGAAGCCCTCCGACCCGGTGCCAAGCTTGTGTGTCGAGGCACCCACGAACAGCACCGTGTCGGTCCCGTAGACAAAGCTGACCAGCACGCAGTAGGCGACCAGGGTCCGGGCGGCGGGCAGGCCGGCGATCGTGCGGATGCCCACCATCATCTGCGCCAGCGGGCCGGCCGTCCCGCCATCGGTGACATCGACCGGCTGGCTGCGCCGGCGGATGCGGCTGACCACGCCGGCCGAGAGGACGAAGCTCACGGCGTTGATCGCGAACACCGCAGCCGGTGAGCCGACCAGCAGCAGGACGGCGCCGATCGCCGGGCCGACCACGACAACCAGCTGATCGATGGTCCCGTTCAGCGCGTTGGCGGCGGCGAGATCATCCTCACCGACCAGCGACGGGATCGTGGCCGTCGCGGCCGGCGGGTAGATCACGCTGGTCGCCGCCGTCAGCGCGGTGAACACCAGCGCCAGGGCGGGCGGACCGGCGGACGCCGCCACCAGCGTCAGGCCGGCCTGCCAGACAGCACACAGGAGATCGGCCCCGGCCATCAGGCGGATCCGCTCGGTGCGCTCGGCGATGACGCCGCCATAGGTGCTCAACAGCAGCTGCGGCACCAGGCGAGCGAGGCCCGCCGCGCCGACCCAGCTCAGCGAATGGGTGCGCTCGAACACGAAGGCCAGCAGCGCGACGTTGTAGGCCCAGGAGCCCGTGGCGGAGATCAGCAGGGCCCCGAACAGCCGCCGCACGTCGCGGTGCGCAAGTACAGCGCGATACCTAGCCATCCCCGTAGGCCCCCATTTTCCCGCCAGATTATGGGACCTCACAGGTAGTATGCCGCGCGGTGGCTACCTGCTCGGCGCGCTGACATGAGAACCGGGCCGGTTGACGCTCGCGTTCGCGGTGCCGGGACCGGCCGGCGGCGGTGATCTGCGCCCGATGAACTGGCCTGCCCTGCTGGGCACCTTCCTGGTCTGTCACCTGACCGGCGACCTGCTCTTCCAGACCGAGTGGCAGGCGGTCACCAAGGTCCGCGGCCTCGGTGACCCGGAGGGACGCCGGGCCCTGGGCGCCCACGTCACCACCTACACGCTGGCCTACCTGCCGGCCCTGATCTGGGTGGCCGCCGATCGCAGCGTGCTCGGAGCCATCGGCGTGGGGGTGCTGATCGCGGTCCCTCATTTGCTGATCGACGACGGACATTTCGTGCAGGCCTGGATGAGCGAGGTCAAACACGCCCCCCATCCGTCGCCCAGCCTGCGGCTGATGGTCGACCAGAGCTTTCACATCGTCTGCCTCCTGGCCACCGCCCTGATCGCGGCCAGCTAGCGTCTAGACCGTGCTCGGACTACCTGCCGGCATCAGGGCCTGCCTGTTCGATCTGGATGGCGTCCTCACGCAGACGGCGAAGGTTCATGCCGAGGCCTGGAAGCAGACGTTTGATGAGTTCCTGCGCCAACGCGACGGTGAGCGCTTCAAGCCGTTTGACAAGGTGGCCGACTACGACCAGTACGTCGACGGCCTGCCCCGCTACGACGGCGTTCGCAACTTCCTGACCTCGCGCGGCATCGAGCTGCCGGAGGGCAGCCCCGCGGATTCCCCGGGCCAGCAAACCATCTGCGGGGTCGGCAACCGCAAGAACGATCTCGTGCTGAGGCTGATCAAACGTGACGGGGTCGAGGCCTACGACGGCTCGGTCAGCTACGTCAAGGCGGCCCGCGACGCGGGTCTGCGCCGTGCCGTGGTCTCCTCGAGCGCCAACTGCCGTGACGTGCTGATCGCGGCCGGGATCGAGGACCTGTTCGAGGCTCGCATCGACGGCCAGGTGGCGGACGAGCAGCATCTCAAGGGCAAGCCGGCTCCGGACACGTTCCTGGCCGGCGCCCGAGCCCTCGGCGTGAGCGCCGCGGAAGCGTGCGTCTACGAGGACGCACTGGCCGGCGTGCAGGCCGGGCGAGCCGGCAACTTCGGCTACGTGATCGGTGTCGATCGCGTCGGCCAGGCCGAGGCCCTGCGCGCGCACGGGGCCAGCGTGGTCGTCAAGGACCTCAGCGAACTGCTGCCGGGCTCGTGATCCAACGGCCCTCGTTCCCGGTTGAGCCGTGGGGGATCCGCGAGACCGAGCTGCACCTCGACACGCTGGCTGAAACCGAGTCCGTGTTCGCGCTCTCCAACGGGCATCTCGGCCTACGCGGCAACCTCGACGAGGGCGAGCCCCATGGCCTGCCCGGGACCTACCTGGGGGGATTCTTCGAGGTTCGGCCCCTGCCCTACGCGGAGGCGGGCTACGGCTACCCCGAGGACGGCCAGACAGTGGTCAACGTGACCGACGGCAAGCTGATCCGCCTGCTCGTGGAGGACGAGCCGTTCGACCTCCGCTACGGCACGGTCGTCTCCCACCAGCGCTTCCTGGACTTCCGCGCCGGAACCCTTCACCGGGAGGTCGAATGGGTCTCCCCCACCGGCCGGCGCGTCCGCGTCACGAGCACGCGACTGGTGTCGTTCACGCAGCGGGCGGTGGCGATGGTCGAGTACCGGGTCGAGCCGGTCGAGGGCGAGTTCCCCGTCGTGATCCAGTCCCAGCTGGTCGCCAACGAGGCCACGCCCGACACCAGTGAGGATCCCCGGGCCGCGGCCGCGCTGTCGGCGCCGCTCGTCTCTGAATCCTTTGACTGCCAGGAGCACCGGGCGATCCTGGTCCACCGGACCAAGTCCTCGGGTCTGCGCATGGCGGCGGGGATGGACCATTTCGTGGACGGCCCCGAGGGAACGGAAACCTGGATCGAGGCCACCCCCGACCTGGCCCGGTTCCAGGTCACTGCCGACCTGGCCCCGGGTCAGCCCCTGCGACTGGTCAAGCTGCTGGCCTACGGCTGGTCGGGATCGCGGTCGGCGTCCGCCCTGCGCGACCAGGTGGCCGCCGCCGGGGCCGGCGCTCGTCACTCCGGCTGGAAGGGCCTGTGTGCCGATCAGCGCGCCTACCTGGATGACTTCTGGGCACGCTCGGACGTGGAGCTGGACGGCGACGCCGAGCTTCAGCAGGCGGTGCGCTTTGCGCTGTTTCACACGCTGCAGGCCGGGGCCCGCGGCGAGCAGCGGGCGCTGGCGGCCAAGGGGCTGACCGGCCCCGGGTACGACGGCCACACGTTCTGGGACACAGAGATGTTCGTGCTGTCGGTGCTCACCTACACGGCCCCCACGGCCGCCGCCGATGCCCTGCGCTGGCGCCGGTCCACGCTCGATCTGGCCCGTGCGCGCGCCAGGACTCTGGGACTGCGGGGCGCGGCCTTCCCCTGGCGCACGATCGGCGGTGAGGAATGCTCGAGTTACTGGCCGGCAGGGACGGCCGCCTTCCACATCAACGCCGACATCGCGAACGCGGTCAGCCGCTACCTGGCCGCCACGGGCGATGAGGAGTTCGCCCGCGACTGCGGCCTGGAGCTGCTGGTGGAGACCGCCCGCCTGTGGCGCTCGCTCGGCCACCACGACCCCGAGGGCCGGTTTCGCATCGACGGCGTCACCGGACCGGATGAGTACAGCGCCGTGGCCGACAACAACGTCTACACCAACCTGATGGCCCAGCGGAACCTGCAGGCGGCCGCGGAGGTCGCCGAGCGCCACCACGATGTGGCCGCGGGCCTGGGCGTCGATGATGAGGAGGTGGCCAGCTGGCGTGACGCCGCCCGGGCGATGGTCATCGTGTATGACGAGTCACTCGGCGTGCACCCGCAGGCGGAGGGGTTCACCTCGCATGAGCGCTGGGACTTCGCGGGCACCCGGCCCGAGCAGTACCCGTTGATGCTGCACTTTCCCTACTACGACCTGTACCGCAAGCAGGTGTGCAAGCAGGCCGACCTGGTGCTGGCCCTGTTCGCCTGCGGGGACGCGTTCACGCCGCAGGAGAAGCAGCGCAACTTCGACTACTACGAGTCGCTCACCGTGCGTGACTCCTCGCTGTCGGCGTCCGTGCAATCCGTGGTCGCCGCCGAGGTGGGCCACCTCGACCTGGCCTACGACTACTTCGCCGAGGCGGCGCTGATGGACCTCGGTGACCTCGAGCACAACACCGCGGACGGGATCCACATCGCGTCGGTGGCGGGGACCTGGCTGGCCGCGGTGTGCGGGTTCGGGGGTCTGCGCGACCACGGCGGCCACCTCAGCTTCACCCCCCGCCTGCCGGGGATGCTGGCCCGTCTGTGCTTCCGGATCATGTTCCGCGGCCGCAGCCTGCAGGTCGAGGTCGTCCGCGACCTGGTCCGCTACTCGCTGCTCGACGGCCGGCCGCTGGAGATCCATCACCATGGTGAGCCGGGCCGGATCGAGCCCGGGCAGCCCCTGGTCCGGCCGATCCCGCCGCTCGCGCCGAGCCCGGCGCCCTCGCAGCCGCCCGGCCGGGAGCCCGCTCAGCGCCGGCCCGCCCGGAGCCGCGCGTGAGCAGCGGGCCCGGCGCGCGGGATTCATGGCGACGGACCGCGGGTAAGGCATGCGTATGCCCCAAGCGCTGAACGTCGGAGACCTGAAGCTGACCAGCCCCGCGTTCCACCACCACGAGCGCATCCCCGACAAGCACACCACCGACGGTGAGGACATCTCCCCGGCGCTCGAGTGGAGCGGGGCGCCCGAGGGCACCAGGGCGTTCGCGGTGGTCGTCCACGATCCGGACGCCCCGCTGGTCGACGGCTTCACCCACTGGGTCGCCTACGGGATCCCCGGCGACGCCGCGGGTCTGCCCGAGGGGGCCGACCGGGTGACCCAGGGCGTGCACTCGATGGGCGATCGCGGCTACATGGGCCCGGCGCCGCCACCCGGCCACGGTACCCACCACTACTACTTCTGGGTCTACGCCCTGGACGAGAACGTGCCGCTCGAGCCCGGCCTGAGCCGCCGCGCCCTGCTGGACAGGATCGAGGATCACGTGATCGAGCAGGCGCGGCTGGTGGGGACCTTCTCGCACTGAGCGGGGTCGGGTGCCGGGGGCTCGCGGCGCCCGTTATCGTCGCGCCGTGCGCAGCGCCCTCCCCCGCCCCACCCCGGCCGATCTGCGCGCCCGCCTGGTGGGGCGGCTGGCGCTCGTCGAGCCGCTGAGCGCCGCGCACGAGCCGGGGCTTCTGGCGGCGGCCGAGGACGCCGAGATGTTCGCCTGGATGCCGGTCGACATGAGCTCGCCACAGGCGCTGCGGGAGTGGCTGCGGGACGCCCTCACCGCCGCCCAGGCCGACCGGGAGGTCCCGTTCGCGGTCCGGGACGCGCGCAGCGGCGAGGTGGTCGGCTCGACGCGGTTCATGGAGCTCCGCTTCGAGCACCTGCGGGCCGAGATCGGCTGGACCTGGGTGCGTCGCTCGTCATGGTCCACCGGGATCAACGTGGAAACGAAGCTGCTGCTCCTGGGCCGGGCCTTTGAGTGCGCCGGGCTGCGTCGGGTCGAGTTCAAGACCGACGCGCGCAACGAGCGCTCACGCGGTGCCCTGCGGGCGCTCGGGGCGACCTTCGAAGGGGTTCTGCGCAGTCACATGGTGCTCGGCGACGGAAGCCCGCGCGATTCGGCCTACTTCTCGGTCATCGACAGCGAATGGCCGGCCCTGCGCGAGCGCCTGAGCGCCCGCGTGGCCAGGCACGCCGCTCGCTAGGCTCAGGACGCGATGTCCGACCACTTCGATGTGGCGATCCTGGGGGCCGGACCGGCGGGGGAACACGCCGCCAACGCGCCGGCCGGTTTTCTGACACTCCGCCGGCTGGCGGCGGCCCTCACGGTGGCGCTTGCTTTGGCTCCGGCAACGGCGCTGGCGGTGGCTCCCGCCACCGCGCTCGCGGCCCGTCCGCGCCACGTCACCGTCGTGCTCGCGCCGCGCAGCAGCGCGGCACTCAGCGGCTACGCCCGCGCCGTCTCGGACCCGGCCTCCCCGCTCTACCGCCGGTACCTGACCACGGCTCAGTTCGCCCGCCGCTTCGGCGCCACGGCGACCACGGTCGCGCGCGTCCGGCGCTGGCTCCGGGACCGCGGCCTGACCCCGGGCGCGCTGGCCGCCGACCATCTCGCGATCTCGGCCCTTCCCGCGCCGAGCGCCTCGAGACGTCCGCTGCGCATGCTCTCCCGCCTGGCCATCGGCTCGCTGCCCGGCGTGCAGGCGGTGGAGGGCCTTCGCCCCGCCGCCGGTCCCCATCCCCTGCTGGTCCGCGGGCGGATCCGGGGCATCAGCCTGGCCTCGTACCCCCATGTCGTCACCGGAGGCCCGCAGCCCTGTCCGGCCGCGCGCAGCGCGGCCGCCTCGGCCGGCGCCTACACGGCGGACCAGATCGCCTCGGCCTACGGGCTCTCCGACGCCTACCTCAACCATGACTTCGGGACCGGGGTCACAATCGCCGTCTACGAGCTCGAGCCCGTGGCCGCCTCCGATCTGGCCGCCTATCAGGCCTGCTACGGGACGCGCGTGCCGATCAGCTACGTCCGCGTCGACGGCGGTGCCGGCTCCGGCGGGGGCAGCGGCGAGGCCGCCCTCGACATCGAGAACGTGCTCGCCTACGCCCCCGGGGCCCGGCTGCTCGTCTACCAGGGACCGAACTCGAACTCGGGCGCGCCGGGCTCAGGTCCCTACGACGTCTTCAGCGCGATCGTCAACCAGGACCGGGCTCAGGTGGTCAGCGTCTCCTGGGGGGAGTGTGAGGCGGCCCTCGGGCCGGCCAACGCCCGGGCCGAGAACGCCCTGTTCGCACAGGCCGCGATCCAGGGACAGACGATCGTGTCCGCCGCCGGGGACAGTGGCTCCGAGGACTGCCAGGCGTCGAGCTCGGCTCCCGCGCCTCAGGCCGCGGTCGATGATCCGGCCAGCCAGCCGTTCGTGACCGGCGTCGGCGGGACGACGCTCAGCATCCTCGGTCCCCGCCCCTCCGAGCAGGTTTGGAACAACGGCGGCACCCCGGCGGCCGCCCTGCAGCCGGGCGCGGGTGGCGGCGGCATCTCCTCCCTCTGGGGTATGCCCCCGGCGCAGCTCACCGCGGCGGGCGCGCTCGGGGTCCGCAGCGGCGCCCCCAACGGTGCACGCTGCGGCCGGCCGGGCGGCTGGTGCCGGCAGGTGCCCGACGTGTCCGCCGACGCCGATCCCGCCACCGGCTACGAGATCTACTGGAACGGCTCGGGCGCGAATCCGATCAATCCGCGCGGGTGGCAGGCGATCGGGGGAACCAGCGCCGCCAGCCCCGTGTGGGCGGCGCTGATGGCGCTGGCCGATGCGTCGCGCGGGTGTGCCGGAGGTCAGGTGGGCATGGCGCTCCCGGCGCTGTACCGCGCCGCGGGGTCCGACTACGCCGGCGCCTTCAA
>DASVYO010000036.1:0-5809 GCA_036392135.1 Solirubrobacteraceae bacterium | reverse complement strand
TCGCGACCTCGGCGTCGGGCTTCTTCTGGCCGGGCTCGAGCTCCTGCTTGGTGCGGTTGACCCAGATCACCGGGACCTTCTTCTTGATGCATGGCTCGACGTCGTGGTAGTAGCTGGCCGCCACATGGACCCAGCCCTTCTTGGAGCCGATCCGGCGCTCGCACTCGGTGAAGTGCGCGGGATCAGGCTTGTAGGAGCGGACCTGCTGCGCGGTCACCACGAGGTCGAAGTCGAGCGGGATGTGGCGCCGGGTCTGGCCGAGCAGCTTGTCGTCGATGTTCGAGATCAGGCCGACGCTGTACTTCTTGGCGATCTTCTGCAGGACCGGATTGGTCTCCTTGAACGGCTTCCAGCGCTGCACGGAGTCGGGCAGGAAGCCCGAGCGGGAGGGCTCCAGCGGCCAGTCGAGCTGCTTGGCGATCTGCACGGCGGTGCGGCGCAGGACCTCGGCGTAGAGCTCGTAGGACCCGGACTGGATCTGCTGCTGGACCTCGTGGAAGAGCGGGATCAGCTCGTCGCGCTCGACGCTGAAGCCGTCGCGGTCGGCCTCGGCCTTGAACGCGTCGTAGACGCCGGTGTCCCAGTCGATCAGGGTGCCGTAGACGTCAAAAGTGACAAAAGAGACATTCTTGGGGATCGCCATAAGAGGCGGATGATGCCATGGCGCGTCGCCAAGCCGCCCGCTCATGCGAATCAATAGAGTGAAGCGCCGTTATGGATCTGCTCGAGTATCAAGGCAAACAGCTCTTCGGCCGCCACGGCGTGCCGGTTCCCGACGGCCGCGCGGCCCGCAGCGTGGATGAGGCGGTGGCGGCCGCGGACGAGATCGGCTACCCGTGTGTGGTCAAGGCCCAGGTCCAGATCGGCGGCCGCGGCAAGCTGGGGGGCATCAAGCTGGCCGGCGACCGGGCCGAGGCTGAGGAGCACGCCCGCGCGATCCTGGGCATGGATATCCGCGGCCTGACGGTGCACGAGGTGTGGATCGAGGGGGCCTCGGAGATCGCCTCGGAGTACTACGCCTCCGTCGTCTTCGATCGCTCGGCCAAGGCCCCGCTGATGATGCTCTCGACCAAGGGCGGGATGGACATCGAGCAGGTGGCTGACGAGGACCCCGACGCGATCGCCACCCTGCACGTCGACCCGCTGGTCGGCTTCCAGGACTTCCACGGGCGGCGGCTCGCCTTCGAGGCGGGCGTCGACGCCGATGTGGTCCGCCCGATCGGCGCGATGCTGGCCAAGCTGTATGAGGTCTTCACCGCCGAGGAGGCCACGCTCGTCGAGGTCAACCCGCTGATCATCACGCCGGAGCGGGAGGTCCGGGCGCTCGACGCCAAGGTGACGCTCGACGGCAACGCGCTCTATCGCCACCCCGACAACGCCGAGCTGCGCGATCTCTCGGCCGAGGACGCGCAGGAGGTCATGGCCAAGGAGCGCGGCCTGACCTACGTCAAGCTCGACGGCAACATCGGGATCCTGGCCAACGGCGCCGGCCTGTCGATGTCCACGCTCGACGTCGTCGCCGAGGCCGGGGGCAGGCCGGCCAACTTCCTCGACGCCGGCGGCGGATCGCGCGCCGACGCGATCACGGCCGCGGTCGAGGTGATCCTGTCCGACCCCAAGGTCAAGGCCGTCCTGTTCAACATCTTCGGCGGCATCACCCGCTGTGACGAGGTGGCCCGGGGGCTGATCGAGGCCTTCAAGCAGATCAACCCGACGGTCCCGTTCGTGGTCCGCCTGGACGGCACCAACGGGGAGGAGGGCCGCACCCTGCTCAGCGAGGCCAACCTGCCCAACGTCCACGCCGAGGCCACGATGGACGGCGCCGCGGCCAAGGTCGTCGAGCTCGCCGCGGCAGGAGGTAACTGATGAGCATCCTGGTCGATAGCGAGACGCGGCTGTGCACCTCGGGCATCACCGGCCGCGAGGGGACCTTCCACTCGCTGCGCAACCGTGACTACGGCACCCAGGTGGTGGCCGGCGTGACCCCCGGCAAGGGCGGTCAGGACGTGGACGGGATCCCGGTCTTCAACACCTTCCACGACGCGGTGCAGCGCGAGGGCGCCAACACGGCGATGATCTTCGTGCCGCCGCGGTTCGCCGCGGATTCGATCCTGGAGGCCGAGGACGCCGGCATCGAGCTGATCATCTGCATCACCGAGGGGATCCCCGCCCACGATGAGCTGCTGGTCTACAACACGCTCAAGAAGAACGGCCGCTCGCGGCTGATCGGGCCCAACTGTCCCGGAATCCTGTCCCCCGGCAAGGCCAGCGTGGGCATCATCCCGGCCCAGTTCTTCCGCGAGGGCAACGTCGGCGTCGTCTCGCGCTCGGGCACCCTCACCTACCAGATCGGTGACGTGCTGGCCAAGAGCGGCTTCGGCAACTCGAGCATCGTGGGGATCGGGGGCGATCCCGTCCCCGGGACCGACTTCATCGACGTGATCGGCCTGTTCGAGGAGGACCCGGAGACCGAGCTGATCGTCATGTGCGGGGAGATCGGCGGCGATGCTGAGGAGCAGGCCGCAGAGTTCATCGCCGAGCACGTGACCAAGCCGACGGTCGGCTACATCGCCGGCTTCACCGCGCCCCCGGGCAAGACCATGGGTCACGCCGGGGCGATCGTGTCCGGCTCGCATGGCACGGCGGCCGCCAAGGCCGAGGCCCTGGAGAGCAAGGGCGTGCGCGTCGGGCGCACCCCCACGCAGGTCGCCGAGCTGGCCGTCTCGCTGCTCGGCAGCGCGGCCTAGCGCGGCTCAGAAGAAGCTGCGCAGGAAGGTGCGCGCGCTCCGGCGCGTGCCCGTGAGCCGCCGATCGGCGATGCCGACCTCCTCGACCGCGCCGTGGCGGACCTCGAGCACGCCCCGGCTCACGCGGCCCGGAATCAGGTACCACCGGTTGCCTCCGACGAGGTAGCCCGTCCCGAGCGCCAGCCGGTGGCGGGCGGCGTCCAGCCGCGCGCCGGGGCGCACGCCGTCCAGCGCGTAGCGCCGGTTGGCGGTCAGGATGAGGACCGCCCGGCCGGCGACGCGCCGTCGCTCGCGCGCGGGGAGCGTATCCAGCAGCCGCGGGGACGGGTAGCCGACGCGGATGCGACGGCGGGCGCGACAGAAGAAGTCCATGGAGTGGCGACCGCGGAGCGTGCGGGCGGCAAACAGCCCGCGGACGCGGCGGCGCGTCATGCCCAGCCGAACGGGCCCGAGCATCGCGCCCGAGAGCCGGCCGCGCGGGTGAGCACAGGAGTACCGGGGCCGCGACGGACCGGCCACGAACGGCCTCGTTCCGCAGCGGAAGAAGTAGGGCAGACGGATGAGCGGGGCCGGCACGGTGGCGCGGCCGGGGCCGGTGTGGGTGCCGCTCCCGTCCGGAGAGCGCCAGCAGCCGGCCGGGAAGTAGACCGAGCGCGAGCTCGCGCCCGGCTGCACCACGGGGGCGACGAGAACGTCCGGGCCGAGCAGCCACTCCTGGTCCTGAGTCCAGGTCGAGCGGTCACCGGGGTACGCGAGCCACAGCGGGCGGGTCGGGGGAATCCCCGTGCTCTCGGCCTGGCGCCAGAGCCGCTCGATCAGGGGCACGGCTGCCAGGTGCAGCTCGGCCAGCCGGTTGTAAACCCGCACGGTCTGCGCGTCGTAGGACCACGGCGTGTGGGTGCCCGCCCGGCCCGAGCCGTGCAGGCGGAAGATCGGGCTGAGCGCCGCCCACTCGGCCCAGCGCAGAAACAGCGGCTTGGTGGTGGGCAAAGTCGTGTAGTCGTAGTAGCCGCCGATGTCCGTGCCGAAGCCGTAGGCGCCGTCGACGGCGCGGCTCAGCATGTCGCTGGTCAGCGACTGCAGGCCGGAGGCGTGGCCCCAGTCCGTCGTCTCATCACCGGGGAAGTTGCCGCCCTCGGCGGCCGCCGACCCGGGCAGGCCCGAGTAGCCGGCGCGCGAGAAGAAGAAGATGCGCCGGCCCGGATGCCCGCGCTCGTAGCTGTCGATCGCCGCCCGGGTGGCCTGCGCGTAGAGGACCAGGTAGCGGTTGTGCATGGTCGCCCCGGTCTCCCCGTCGGCGAAGCGCATGTCGAACAGGACCTCCTCGCCGAAGTCCTGCATGAACCCGTCGGCCCCGAGGTCAAGCGCTCTGTCCACCTCGCGCCGCCAGAAGGCGACGGCGGCCGGGTTGGTGAAATCCAGCAGCTCGATCGGGGCGCCGGTGGTGCTGGTTGTCTGGTACGGCTGGCCGTCGGCCCGGCGGGCCACGAGGCCGGCCTGAGCCGGGGCCGAGCCCGGGGTGATCCACGGCCGGAGATACACGAGCGGATGGATGTGGCGGGCCCGCAAAGCGCTGAACACCTGGGCCTGGAAGGCCGGCGTGACGTAGCTGTGCAGGGCCAGGCCGTCGTCACCGGCGCCCGGCAGCCCCCAGCCCTCGAGCCGGTAGGCGCTCAGCGGGAGGTGGTAGCGGGCGATGTTGGCCAGGTCAGCGGCGACATTGCTCTCATAGTCGGGCTGGGTCTCGCCGACGTTCTTCACCAGTCGGTCGAGCATCGGCCCGAGTGCCCACGCCTGCGGTACCGGCTGCCGGCCGCTCAGCGCGGTGAGCGTTCGCATCGCCTGCGGGGCCGGGCCCGGGGCGACCACGTAGTCCAGCGAGGACGCGGAGGCGGTCACGTTCCAGCTGCCGGACCCGTCGCTGTCGAGCTTGAACCGGGCCAGCTCGGGCTGGTCGAGCAGGAATCCATAGGGGCGGGAGGAGAAGAACTCGGCCTGCGGGTAGTAGGCCGCGGTCGGGCCGTTGGGGAACAGCGTCAGGGCGGCGGGGGCGCCCGGCTGCGAGATCCCGGACAGGTTCTCCTCCTGCACGAAGCTCGACAGCACCTGCCCATGCTGGTTCAGGGCGTTGTGACGGCCGCCGAAGCCGAAGAAGCCCTCATCGGGCCCGGACGCGAAGGAATCCCCGATCTCCGAGACGCCCGTGGCGGGATCGGCCTGCGCGCTGACCCGGATGGCGCCCGGGCCCAGGGTCGTGATGCGCACGTCCAGGGTCCGCCCGCTCGGGTCGTTGGTGGCCAGAACCAGGGCGACGCCGCCCTGAACCGGATGGCTCGAGATGACGCGCCGCGCGTAGTACTGGACGCCGCTGCGTGCGCCGCTCATCAGGTTCCCGCCCCACACCAGTCCGTCGTACTGGCGCAGGCTCTCGGCACCGACGGTGAAGGCGAGCGGTGCGTACAGGGTCGTCGTGTGCTGATTGTCGACGCCCGGGGGCACGGGATCGATCGTCGGCGGCTCGACCTGAGGCAGCGGTGAGGAGCGTGTCGCCTCAGCCAGGGCCGGGATCCCGGGCCCCGATTCGAACTGCAGCTGGAACGGATCGGCCGTGATCACCACCCGGGCCGCGGGTCCGCTGAGCACGATCCGCCGCGGGCCCAGCGTGATCCGAGTCGCGGCCGGGGCTGGGCCGGCGGCCGCCGCCGTGACCAGCAACGCCAGGCTGCCGGCCATCAAGCCCATCAAGGCCCTCCGGCCCGGCACCGATCTGCATCTCAGAGCCACGCGGCCATCATCTCATCCACGGCCCGGCCAGTCCGGGACGGCCCCGTGGCCTCGTCGGCGCCTTACCGAAGCGGACGCCGGGCCGGCCGGTAGCCTCGCCCCATCATGGCTCCCAGCGGCGACGATCACGAGATCTCGATCCTCGACGCTCGCCTGGCCGAGATCGACCGGCGGCTGCACTCGATCCAGGCCGGCCTGATCGAGGACGAGCGGTCCGGGCGGCCGGCCCGCGTGGCCGTGCCCGGTGATCGGCCGAGCCCGCCGCGGCTGGTCACCGC
>DASVYO010000035.1:0-8527 GCA_036392135.1 Solirubrobacteraceae bacterium | reverse complement strand
TCTGTGTTCGGCAGGCGGGGTCTTTTTTTGGGCTCGCTTGGCGTGGCGTGGCGTGGAGCCAGGGGAGCGGCTCCCGTTCAACGCAAGCGTGCCAGGTGTTGTGCGTGAGGCGTGATGGGTATGGGCGAGGCGAGCTTGCGTTGGACGGGGCCGCTCCCCTGGCTTCCGGCGCCGGCAGCGGTGAGAAAGCCTCGCCTGCCGAGACGGGGGCAACTTGGTGACCGGCGGGGCCTGCTCGGCTCCTGCGGCAGCTTGGGGCGCGTCAGATGAGGCGGAGGATCTTGAGGCGGCGGGTGCGCTTGGGGGTGGCCACCTCGACCGTTTCACCGACGCCGCGGTCGAGCAGCGCGCGGGCGATCGGGGACTCGGCCGAGAGCCGGCCGGCGGCGCGATCGGCCTCGGTGGCGCCGACGATCGTCCACGTGTGGGTCTCCCCGGTGTCCTCGTCGAGGATCTCGGCCGAGCGAGCGAAGGAGAAGACCTCATCGCCCGTGGCGGTCTCCACGACCACGGCGCTGCGCAGGCGCTGACGCAGCCGGGAGATCTTGGTCTCCAGGTGGGCCTGGTCGTCCTTGGCCGCGTGATACTCGGCGTTCTCCTTGAGGTCGCCGTGGCCGCGGGCGGTGAGGATGCGGGCGGCGATCTCCCGCCGGCCCACCGTCTCGAGCTCGCCCAGTTCGGTCTTCAGGGCGGTCAGGCCCTGCTCGGTGATGGGCTCTCCATCATTGCCTTGCGTAGTCATAAAGTCATGTTGTCATGCTTGCCCGGCTCGCGCCCCGGCCGCCGACCGGGTCCGGGGATAGGACCAGAAAACCCAGATGAGCTCGCTGAAGGCTTTCTTCAAGGCCAATCCCCAGGTGCTGATTCTGCTCATCATCTGCATCGTGCTCGGACTGGGGACGTTCCTGGCCGTCCTGTTCGGCGTGGCCAGCTCCGGCTCGACGACCAGCAACGGCTACTCGTCCGGGGCGCTGCTGAGCCCCCTGGGCTGGCCGTGAGCGCTCCGGGGGGCCGGAGGTAGGGCGGCCAAGCCGCCGCCGAAGGCGAGGGCGGCGACACAGCCGTTGAGACGCGGGGCGGGCGGCGTCCGGATCAGCCGACGCGCTCGCGCCGCGGGGCGCCGGCGGCCGGGCGCACCGGGGACAGGCAGTGGGCCGGCGGCGGGCTGACGGAGCCCCGGCGGCGCTCGAGCTGGATCCGGACCGGTCGCCGGTGCGGATGCGGCGTGGCGGGCACCGGATCACCCAGGATGTCATCGGCCAGGCTGAGCAGCGCGCGCAGTCGTTTCTTGGAAGAGCGGAACATATGTTCGCCAGGCTAGGTGGCGTCCCGGACGGAACTCCGACGGGGGTCCCTTGCCACATCCGACACTACCTCCCAGTGTTCCCCTCCGGCCCGTCGGCAAACCGAGAAGCCCTGTAAATGCACGGGTTCTCGGCGCCCAAAGCCCCGCCCCGCCACGGGTGCCGGGATGCAATGGATCTTGCAGAGTCGTCATGTGGAGGGCGGCGGTGAAGGCCGGAATCTGGCGCCCACCTCGGCCCGAGCGCTCGGGTGTGCGTCAGGTTCGGCGTTATGGCCGGAATCTGGCGCCCACCTCGCCCCGGACGCCGTGGTGTGCGTCAGCTTCGGGGCAGGGAGCCGGAGTCGGCGGGTGGCGCGGGGAGGGCCGGATTCTGGAATTGGGGTTGGGCCCTGAGCGTGCCCGGAACGGCGCCGCATCGGGTGGACCCGGGTCAGCCGCCCAGCGAGGACCAGACGTCGAGCTTGGTGCGGATCCGGTCGATCACGGCGCTGGTGAACTCGGTGGTGCGGGCGTGACCGCCGAGGTCCGAGGTGCGGATCCCCGAGCCGACCGTTTCCAGGGCGCCCTCGTAGATGGCCCGGGAGGCCCGCTCGCAGGCCGGCCCGTGGAGGTCGGCCCCGTGCCGCAGCAGCGCGCCGCAGGCCAGGATCATGGCCAGCGGGTTGGCGACGTCCTTGCCGAGCAGGGCGGGCGCCGTCCCGTGCGGCGCCTCGGCCATGGCCACGGTCGTGTCGTAATCCTCACCGAAGGCCAGCAAGACCGATTCGGCGCCGGCGATCGAGCCGAACATGGGCAGCACCAGATCCGACAGGCAGTCACCGTCGCGGTTCAGGGCCGGGATGACCAGCGGCGTGTCGGCCGCCCCGGAGAGGAGGCCGGCGTAGGTGGCGTCGATCAGGACAGGCTGGTAGTCGATCTCGTCATGGCGGGCGGCGGCGGCGTCCATCTCCTCCTTCAGCATCCCCTCGTAGACCGGTGAGACGGTCCACTTGGGGCCCCCGTAGACGCGGGCCCCCAGCTTGGCCGCGGTCCGGAAGGCGTACTCGGCGACGGCATGGCAGGTCGAGCGGGTGATGTGCTCGGTGCGGAAGGCGACCTCGTCGGGCGCGCCGGGCTCGCCCTGGCGCCACTGCTCGGCGCCGTAGGCGTCGTCGACGGCCATCCGAACGACGGAGATGGGGTGATGGACGCCGGCGATCGGGTTGACGCCGGGCAGCCGGCGCCCGGTGCGCACGATCACCTTGCCGTCCACCTGCTCGCGGAGGATCCGGTTGGGGGAGCCGACATCGCCGGCGCCCTCCGGGGTGATCGTGGCCGCCTTCAGGCCGAGCCCGGCCTCGCGGATCGCCTGGGCGGCCTCGCTGACCACGTCGTTGCGGGTCCGGCGCCGGTTCTCCAGGGAGAGGTCGAAGCGCTGAAGCGCCAGCTCGAGGCCCAGCAGCTCGCCGTCCAGCACTCGCAGCGACTGCTCGAGCAGCTCCTGGCCGGTCTCGTCTCCGTCGAGGATGACGACTCTGAGCGGGTCGGGCATCAGCTGGCCGCTGCCGGCAGCAGCTCCTCCCGGCGCTCGGCCAGGGCCGCGATCACCGTGGCCACGTGCTCGTCGAAGTCGACGCCCAGCTGCTCGGCGCCGGCGCGCAGGTCCTCGCGGCTGACCGCGGCGGCGAAGCTCGGGGACTTCATCTTCTTCTTGACCGATTTGGCGGTCATCCCGACCAGTCCCTCGGGTCGCACGTACGCGCAGGCGAGGATGAAGCCCGACAGCTCATCGACGGCGAACAGGGCCTTCTCCATCGGCGTCTCGCGGGGAACGCCCATGAAGTCGGCGTGCGAGGCGACGGCCCGGATCAGCTCGGGCGGGTAGCCGCGAGCCTCGAGCTCCCGCAGGGCAAACCGCGGGTGACCGGTGTCGAGGTCCGGATGGCGCTCGTAATCGAGGTCATGGAGCAGGCCGGTCAGACCCCAGAGCTCGGGATCACCGCCAAAACGGGGCGCGTAGGCGCGCATGGCGGCCTCAACGGCCAGCATGTGACGGCGCAGGCTGTCCGATTCAGTCCATTCGCAGAGAAGGTTCCAGGCCTTCGCGCGCGAATCATCGACCGACATGAGCGTTACCCTAGCTCAGCGTCCCGGGTCGCCCGGCACTCCCGCTCAGGGGCCGGCGGCGAGCGATCAGGGCCCAGCGGCTAACCTGACGGACTCGCCGTCACGGACGGCAGGACCCGAACCAACCCAAGCGAGGTCGATCCCCCTGGAGAAGTTCGTGATCGAGGGTGGGGTGCCGCTGTCAGGCACCATCACGCCCGCCGGAAACAAGAACGGCGCGCTGCCGATCCTGGCCGCCTGCCTGCTCACCGATGACGAGATGATCCTGCGCAACGTGCCCCGGATCAGCGATGTCGAGGCAATGATCGCCCTGCTGGTCTCGCTGGGCGCGCGGGTGGAATGGCTGGGCCCGAGCGAGGTGCGGATCGACAGCTCGACGGTCAGCACGACCGAGGTCGATGCCGGCCTGGCCGAGCGGATCCGGGCCTCGTTCCTGCTCGCCGGACCGCTTCTGGCCCGGTTCGGCTCCGCCCGCATGCCTCCGCCGGGCGGCGACGTGATCGGCCGCCGGCGGCTCGATCCGCATCTCGACGCCTTCCGCGCGCTCGGCGCCCTGGTCGACGACCGGCACGCCGAGGTGCTGCTGACCGCGCCCCCGCTCGGTCTCTCACCCTGCGACTTCCTGATGGACGAGCCCTCGGTGATGGCGACCGAGAACGCGCTCATGGCCGCGGCCCTGACCCGTGGTCCGACGGTGATCCGCAACGCCGCCTCCGAACCGCACGTGCAGGACCTGGCCCGGATGCTCGCCCACATGGGAGCGGCGATCGACGGCATCGGCTCCAACGTCATGACGGTGCACGGTGAAGCCACCCTGCGCGGCTGCACCCATTCGATTGCCCCGGACCACATCGAGATCGGGTCGTTCATGGCCCTGGCCGGGGTGACCGGCGGCGAGCTGGTCGTCAAGGACACCGTGCCCGCTGATCTGCGCATGATTCGCCTCGTGTTCGAGCGGCTCGGCCTGCGCAGCGAGGTGCACGGCCACGACGTGATCGTGCCCGGCAACCAGAGCCTGGTCATCCGCAACGACTCCGGCGGCCACATGCCGAAGGTCGAGGATGGTCCGTGGCCCGCCTTCCCGGCCGACCTGACCAGCATCGCGCTGGCCCTGGCCACCCAGTCCGAGGGCTCGGTGATCATCCACGAGAAGATGTTCGAGAACCGCCTGTTCTTCACCGACAAGCTGGTCAACATGGGCGCCGCGATCACCATCTGCGATCCCCATCGGGCGATCGTCGTCGGGCCGCGGCCGCTGCGCGGCTCCCGCGTCGAGTCCCCGGACATCCGGGCGGGGATGGCGATGCTGATCGCCGCCCTGTGCGCCGAGGGGGAGACCGTGATCGGCAACGTCGGCCAGATCGATCGCGGGTACGAACGGATCGACGAGCGGCTCCGGGAGCTCGGCGCCCGCATCACCCGGCACGAAGACGCGCCCGTCGCGGCCTGAACGCGCCCTCCCGGGCATCTCGCCACAATCTGGCTCGCCCATGATCGAGCGCATCCCCAGCGGCACGCGTGACGTGCTGCCCGACGAGATGCGCGAGCTGCGGGCGATGACCGACCGCATGCGGGCGGTGTTCGACGAGGCGGGGTATGGCGAGGTGGCCACCCCCGCCCTCGAGTACGAATCAACCTTCGGCCGGGCCGACACCTCGGGCAGCCGGCCCGCTTACCGGATGTTTGACGAGGCGGGCAACGTGCTCGTCCTGCGGGCCGACATGACCGTGCCCATCGCCCGGGTGGCCGGCACGCGCTACGCGCACGCCGAACCGCCGCTGCGGTTTGCCTATTTCGCCCACGTCTACCGCGGGGTGCGGCCCCAGCGCGGCCAGTCGCGGGAGTTCCTGCAGGCCGGAGTCGAGCTGATCGGCTCGCCCGGGTCGGCCGGGACGGCGGAGGTGCTGACCGTGCTCTGCGCCGCGCTCGACGCCGCCGGCCTGCGGACCTACCGCATCGGCCTCGGCGATGCCGCACTGTACCCGGCGCTGCTCGAGGCCCTGGGGACCCCGCCCGAGCGCCGCGAACGAATCCTGGCCGCGCTGGCCGCGGGGGACTTCGTGGATGTCGAGCGCCAGGTGCGCGAGCTTCAGGTGGACGCGGAGGCGGCCGAGCTGCTGCTGCGGGTCCCGCGCACGCGCGGGGGGCCGGAGGTGTTCGCCGATCTCGAGGGCGCGCTGCATGACGCGGTGACCGGGATGCGCGACGTCCACGGCCGCCTGGCGCCGGCGGTGGCCGAGCGGATCATCTTCGACCTCGGGCTGGTGCGGAGCCTCGGCTACTACACGGGCGCCGTATTCCAGGTCTACGATCCCGCCTACGGCGTGCCCCTGGGCAGCGGCGGGCGCTATGACGAGCTGCTGGGCTGCTTTGGCCGCGCCCTGCCCGCGGTGGGCTTCGCCCTCAACGTGGAGCGCCTGCACATCGCCCTGACGGGCGAGGAGCGCGGGCGCTCGCTGGGCGGGCGGCGATGACCGGGCTGCGGATCGCCGTCCCGCGTGGGGCGCTGTTCACCGATACGCTGGACCTCCTCGACCGGCTGGGGATCGACACGCGCGAGGTGCGCGAGAACGACCGCAAGCTGCTGTTCGAGGACAGCGGGATCGTGACCATGCGCCCGTCGGACGTCCCAACCTACGTGGAGGCGGGCGCCGCCGACCTGGGCATCACCGGCAAGGACGTGCTTATGGAGCAGGCCGAGCGCGAAGTCTATGAGCTGCTGGACCTCGGCTACGGCCGCTGTCAGATGGTCCTGGCCGGCGTCGAGGGCCCTGACCGGGGCGCTGAGGCGCTCCGGCGCCTGGGCGTGGTGCGAGTGGCCACCAAGTACCCGCGGGTCGCCGCCCAGCACTTCCTGGAGACGGGTCGTCAGGCCGAGATCGTGGAGGTCAAGGGCTCGGTCGAGCTGGCGCCGCTGACCGGCATGGTGGAGGCGATCGTCGACCTGACCGCGACCGGCACGACCCTGCGCGAGAACGGGCTGGTGGTCCGGGAGCAGATCGCCACCTGCACGGCCCGCCTGATCGCCAACCCGGTCGCCCACAAGCTGCGTGCCGAGACCATCGACCGCCTACTGGAGCGAGTGAATGCAGTTTGAGCGCCTGACCCTGTCCGGAGATCCCACCGCTCTGGCTGAGGAGCTGCGCGACCTCGTGCCGGCGGCCGAATCGGTTCGTGACCAGGTCACCGAGATCATCGCCCGCGTGCGGGCCAGCGGCGACGATGCGCTGCGCTACTACACGCGGCAGTTCGACACCGGGGGTTCGACCCCGTCGGCCCTGCAGGTGCCGGAGGCTGAGCTTGACACCGCGCTCGAGCGCCTGCCCGAGGATGTCCGGAGCGGCCTGACGCGGGCGATCGAGAACGTCACCCGCGTCTGCGAGGCGGCGCTGCCCGAGGATCGGACGGTGGCCTTCGATGGCCATGAGGTGATCCTGCGCGAGGTTCCGGTGCGGCGCGCGGCGGTGTACGTCCCCGGCGGCCGGGCGCCGTACCCGAGCACGGTGGTGATGGGCGCGATCTGCGCGAAGGTGGCCGGCGTGGGCGATATCGCCGTGTGCGCCCCGCCGGGAGCCGACGGCGAGGTCAACTCGGTCGTGCTCGGCGCCTGCCGGCTGGCCGGCGCCTCGGTCGTCTACCGGATGGGCGGGGCGCAGGCGATCGCCGCGCTGGCCTACGGGACCGAGACCGTGCGTCCGGTCGACGTGATCGTCGGACCGGGCAACCTGTACGTGCAGGAGGCCAAGCGGCAGGTCTTCGGCCAGGTGGGGATCGACGGCTTCGCCGGCCCCAGTGATCTGGTCCTGATCGCCGACGGGGGCTGCGACGCCGAGGTTCTGGCGCTCGACCTGCTGGCCCAGGCCGAACACGGCCCGGGCTCGCTGGTGGTCGGAGTGTCGAGGTCGGGCGAGCTGATCGACGCCCTGGCGGCGCGGCTCCGGGATGCCCCCGACACCGGCGCCGAGGCCCGGCTGATCCAGGTCGGCGAGCTCGAGCACGCCCTGACCATCTCCGAGCGCTTCGCGCCCGAGCACCTGCAGCTGTGCGGTGAGGCGGCCGAGGCGCTGGCCGCCCGCGCCACCACCGCCGGCTGCGTGCTGGTCGGTCCCCGTAGCGGAACCGCCTTCGGCGACTACATCGCCGGGTCCAATCACGTCCTGCCCACGGGCGGCGCGGCGCGCTTCGCCTCCTCACTCTCGCCGGCCGCCTTCCGGCGCCATTTCGCGCAGGTGCGGATCGGCGACGACGCGGGCGAGCTGGCTCGGGCGGCCGCGCCGATCGCCCGGGCGGAGGGCTTCGAGCTGCACGCCGAGTCCCTGGAGGCACGCATTCGCGACAATGGGGCGTGATGCCCCGCGCCGCCGCGATCGACCGCGAGACCGCCGAAACCCGGATCCACCTCGAGCTGGAGCTCGATGGGCAGGGAGAGGGCGAGCGCTCGACCGGGGTCGGCTTCTTTGACCACATGCTGGACCTGCTGGCCCGTCACGGCCGGATGAACCTGACCGTGGCCGCGCGGGGCGATCTGCAGACCGGCGCCCACCACACGGTCGAGGACGTGGGCATCTGCCTGGGACAGGCGCTCGACCGGGCGCTGGGCGACCGGACCGGGATCACCCGCTACGGGCAGGCCACGGTGCCGATGGACGAGTCCCGGGCGTCCTGCGCGATCGACATCTCCGGCCGCGGACTGTGTGCGTTCGACGCCGCGCTGCCGGCCGGTTCGATCGGCAACTTCGACCATGAGCTGACCGAGGAGTTCCTGCGCGCCCTGGCCACCAACGCGCGCCTTACCCTGCACGTCACGATCGAGGCCGGTACCAACGCCCACCACGTGATCGAGGCCGCCTTCAAGGCGCTCGCTCGGGCCCTGCGGATGGCGGTCAGCATCGACCCGACCGAGGCCGGCGTGCCCTCCACCAAGGGGACGCTGTCCTGAGCACGGCGCCGCGGATCGCCGTGATCGACTACGGGATGGGCAACCGCCGCTCGGTGCAGAAGGCCCTCGAGCACGTTGGAGCGCAGGCCGAGATAACGCGTGATCCCGAGCGCATGGCCGGTGCCGACGGTCTCGTGCTGCCCGGTGTGGGCGCGTTCCCGCGCGCCATGCAGAAC
>DASVYO010000034.1:0-8110 GCA_036392135.1 Solirubrobacteraceae bacterium | reverse complement strand
CGGGCCTGGGTGTAATTCATGCCGAGATGGGCCAGGTGGGCCAGCGCCGAGCCCGGATGGTTCTTGACGTACCAGCTCAGGTCGGACTGGTGCAGCCCGTCGACGGACAGCAGCAGCACGTGCTGGATCCGACTGGGCTGGCCGTGCGCGCGCCGGTGCCGGCCGGTGTGCCGCTCATGAGCCGCCTGGGCCGGTCGATGGCTCGTGGTGCGAGTGGTGCCGCTGGCCACGGGCAGACCCACGGCCAGAGCCGCGCCTGCGGTGGCGGCGAGCGCGCCGACTCTGATGCGATTGCGCATTCCTTGATGGCTCCCTGTTGCGAATGAAAGGAAGCCCGCCTGGCGCCCGAGGAGGAGGGCGCCGGCGAGCATCAACCCCGGCCTTCCGGGTTATAGGTCGCGCCCCGCCGAGCGATGTGACTCCGGTGTGGCGGGGATGTAGACGGGTGGTTACCCGGGTCCGCCGGCCAGCTCGTCGATCAGCGCGGCCAGCCGCACGAGCAGGTCGGGAGCCAGTTCGCGCTCGATCGCCGGCAACCCGTCGTAGAACGCGCGCTGGCGGCCCCGCAGCCAGGCGTCCTGGCGGGCCAGCGCCTGGCGGCCGGTGTCGGTCAGGGAGACGGTGACCCCGCGCCGGTCGTCGGCGGCGCGGCTGCGGCGCACGATCGCCCGGCGCTCGAGGGCGTCGAGGATGCGGGTGGCGGTCGAGGGCGCGATCCCTGCCTCGACGGCCAGCTCCCGGACCCGCGCGGCCCGGCGCGCAGACAGCGCCTGGAGCAGACCGTACTGCGACAGGGTCAGCTCGCCGTCGCCGGCGCTCTCCCCGCGCGCCCGGCGCACCGCCTGGGCCAGGGCATCAAACGAGACCAGGAAGGCGTGCACGTCAGGGGCCTCGGACTCGTCGGGCTCGGTCGCCATCGCAGACCCACCCTAGCAATCCCTGGCATGCTAATATTTGGCATGCCAACTATCTCTGTCACGGGGTGCGCCATCTTCCACAACATCCTGGTCTGCGTTGACGGCTCGGTCCACTCCGAGCGTGCCCTGCGGGAGGCGATCGACCTGGCCGCCGCCGGCCACGGCCGGCTGACGATCCTGACCGCGATCCCGCGCCCGCCCTACTGGGCCGCCTCGCCGGTGACGATCCCGGCCGTCGAGCCGCTGGGCGCCGAACTGGGCGCCGAGGCCAAGAAGCACCTGCGCCAAGCCATCGACAGCGTCCCCGAGTCGATCCCGGTGACCAGCGTTCTGTCCGAGAAGCCGATCCGCGAGGCGATCATGGATCGCCTGCGCTGTGGCCATCACGACCTGCTCGTGATGGGCTCGCGCGGGCGCGGCGCGCTGACCGCCTCGGTCCTGGGCAGCGTCAGCCACTTCGCCCTGAATCACAGCCTGGTCCCGGTGCTGATCGTCCACGCCTCCGCGGACGAGGCGCGCTCGGCCGAGCCCGATCCGCCGGCGGTCGCCACGGCCTGAATCGTGGCTCTCGGCGCGGTGCGCCGAGCGCGGAGCGCTCCCCCGCGCGACCGACCGCTCAGGCCACCAGCCGGGCGAACAGCGCGTCGAGCGTGGCCGCGGGATCCTCGCTCAGGCCCGTGTGGACCGGAGAGGCCTGGATCACCGTGCTCGAGGGCGCGGCCAGCCAGCCGAAGCGCTCGCTGGCCGGCAGCGTGGCGATCGCGCCCGCTGACGGGTGACCCTCGGCGACCCGGACCAGGCCCTGGAGATGGGCGCCCACCTCGGTCAGGTCCAGATCCGGGGCCAGCGTCCGCAGGCGCTGCGGATCGAGCGCCACCCGCGCATCGAGAAAGCCGCGCTGGCGGCAGAACAGCACCACCCCGACGTTCAGCTGCTCACCGCGCTCGACGCTCGGCACCAGGCGGAGGATCGTGTAGGCGAACGGGGTCATGCGAGCCCCTCCCGCGCGCGTTCGGCCTCGAGCGCGAAGCCCCCGTCAGCCAGGCGATGAGTGAGGTAATCGGAGTAGACGGAGGGGTCGGTCTCCCCCAGCCAGTCGCGGGGCACCAGCGCCACGGCGGCGGCCATCGCGTCGGGGTCGAGCCGCGCCCGCAGGCGCTCGCCGGCCAGCGGGATCGAGCCGGCCCGGGGCAGCAGCACGTGCTGGGCGATGGCCGGGAACGAGCGCCCGGCGTCGGCCTCGGGGTCCAGGCCGCGATGCTGGCGATACAGGGCGGCGCCGTGATCGATCAGCCACAGGCGCTCGTGCCAGAGCAGCAGGTTCGGGTTGCGCGCGGTGCGGTCGACGTTGGTCGTCAGGGCATCCAGCCACACGACCGCGGCGGCCAGCTGGGGATCGGGCTGCCAGGCCCCGGCTGGCGAGTAGGTGAGCGCGCCGGGCAGGAAGTCCACGCCCAGGTTCTGGCCCGCGCTGGCCGTGATCAGGTCCTGGATCTCGGGGTCGGGCTCGGCGGCGCCGAGCCGCTCGTCGAGCTCGATCGTGACCAGCTCGGGCACATTCAGACCCAGGCTGCGGGCCAGCTCGCCGACGATCACCTCGGCCGCCAGCGCCCGCGGACCCTGACCGGCGCCGCGGAACTTGAGCACGTACAGCCCGTCGTCATCGGCCTCGACCAGGCCCGGCAGCGAGCCCCCCTCCCGCAGGGGCGTCACGTAGCGCGTGGCCCGCACCGCCCTGAGCTGCACCGAGACCGGCATCGCGCCTTTCTAGCATTCGCCGTGGTGCTTCTCTCCGTGCTCGATCAGTCGCCGGTCGCCGAAGGTTCCAGCGGCGCCGATGCGCTGCACAACACGATCGACCTCGCGCGCCTGGCCGACGAACTGGGATTCCATCGCTACTGGGTGGCCGAGCACCACGGCGGGCCGATGCTGGCCGGCCCCAGCCCCGAGGTTCTCATCGGCCCGATCGCCGCCGCCACTGAGGGGATTCGGGTCGGCAGCGGAGGCGTGATGCTGCCCCACTACAGCCCGCTCAAGGTGGCCGAGTCATTCACGATCCTGGCCGCCCTGTTCCCGGGCCGGATCGACCTCGGCCTGGGTCGGGCCGCGGGCACCGATCCGCTGACCACCTTCGCCCTGCAGCGTGACCGCCGCCAGGCCGCCCCCGACGACTTCCCCGAACAGCTGGCCGAGCTCCTGGCCTACCTCGAGGACAACCTGCCCAACGATCATCCCTTCCGCCATCTCGCCGCCACGCTGCCCGGCCGGCCCGAGCTGCCGCAACCGTGGCTGCTGGGCTCCTCCGCCCAGAGCGCGATCTGGGCCGGTGAGCTCGGGCTGCGCTACGCGTTCGCCGACTTCATCAATCCGCAGGGGGCCGCGATCGCCGCGCGCTACCGCGAGCGCTTCTCGCCCGTGCGCGACCTGCAGGCGCCGCGCACCGCGGTGGCCGTGTGGGCCGTGTGCGCGCCGACCGATGAGGAGGCCCAGGAGCTGGCCGCCTCGAGCCGGATGAGCATGACCCTGCTGCGCCGCGGGCAGCTGATCCCCGTGCCCCCGCCCGAGAAGGCGATCGCCTTCCTGGCCCGCGAGGGCCACCCCCCAGGGGGCACCCCGCGGGGTCGGCGGGCGATCGTCGGCCGTCCCGAGAAGGTCCGGGCGGGCCTCGAGGCCGTGGCCCAGGAGTACGGGGCCGACGAGGTCATCGTGGTCACGATCACCTATGACCACGGCGCCCGCCGGCGCTCGTACGAGCTGCTGGCCGAGGCGATGGGGCTCGAGCCCCGCCGGCCCGCCGCCGCCGCGGCGGCCTGAGGCCAAGCCGCCGGTTCACCCGGGCGCACAGCGGGTAGCGCCTGGGTATGAGCTTTCGACTGGCCAGCGACGAACCGGTGGGCGACGGCCTGCGCCGTTGTGCCCGCGAGCAACTGGAGGCGGCGATCACGCGCCTGGAGGACGACGTCCATGAGGATCCGGTGAGCGCCGTCCACGGCGCGCGCAAGGCCCTCAAGAAGGAGCGCTCGCTGCTGCGCCTGTCGCGCGGCATGCTCGGCCAGCGTGAGCGCCGGCGCGAGAACCGTGCCCTGCGTGACGAGGCCGGCCGGCTCGGGCGCTCGCGCGACGCCGACGCGATCCTGGACGCGCTGACCGCGCTCGATGAACGCTTCACGGGGCAGATACCGCAGGCCACGATCGTGGCCGTGCGGGAGCGCCTGCACGAGGAGCGCTACGCGGCCCGGAGCGCTCTGGTCGAGGACGACATCCCCGGGCGCGTCGCCGAGGCGCTGCGCGGCAGTCTCGAGCATGTCGATCGCTGGCGTTTCCGCGGCCGGGGGTGGTCCGAGCTGAGTCAGGGCCTGGGCCGCGAGTACGCCCGCGGGCGCCGCGCGATGCGCCGGGCGGCGCAGCGGCCGACGCCGGAGCGGATGCACGACTGGCGCAAGCGCGGCAAGGACCTCTGGTACCACCTGCGGCTGCTCGAACCGATGGCCCCGGGGATGGTCCGCGGTCAGGCCAAGGACGCCCACCGGCTGGCGGACCTGCTCGGCGACCTGCACGACCTGGCCGTGCTGGGGGCGGCGATCCCCCGGCTGTCCACCGGCGTGGTCGCCGACACCGACGCCCTGCTCGCCCTGGTCGAGCACCGGCGCGAGCAGCTGGCCGCCGAGGCCTTCACGCTCGGGGCCCGCGTGTATGCCGAGCCGACCAAGCTCTTCCTGCGGCGCCAGCACGCCTACTGGCGCGCCTGGCGCCACGAGGCGCGGGCCGCCGCCGCCAGCCGCCCAGCCGAGCTGGGCGCGCTCACGCGCCACCCGGCACCGGCCTGAGGGGCACAGGCCGACCGGCCGGGCCGGGGCCGGCGGGACGCGGAGAAGCGGCCCTCGGATCCCGGGTAGGATCGCGCTGATGACACGTTGGGTGTACGACTTTGCCGACGGCTCCCGGGACATGCGGGACCTGCTCGGCGGCAAGGGTTCGGGGGTGGCCGAGATGACCCGCGTGCTCGGCCCGGAGCGGGTGCCGGCCGGCTTCACGATCACCACCGAGGCCTGCGTGGCGTACATGCGCGCCGATCGCCACGAGCCCGACGGCATGGCCGAGCAGGTCGCCGAGGCGCTGGGGCGCCTGCAGGAGCGGGCCGGCAAGACGCTCGGCGACCGGGACGATCCGCTGCTCGTCTCGGTTCGCTCGGGGGCGCGGGAGTCGATGCCGGGCATGCTCGACACGGTGCTGAACCTCGGGCTCAGCGATGAATCGGTGCTGGGGCTGGCCCAACGGACCGAGAACGAGCGGTTCGCCTGGGACTCCTACCGGCGCTTCGTGCAGATGTTCGGCAACGTCACACGCGGCGTCCCCGGCGAGGAATACGAGGATGCGATCAAGGCCGCCAAGTCCGAGCGCGCCGTGACCGAGGACACCGAGCTGGACGTCGACGCCCTGCGGGAGCTGACCACGACCTTCAAGGACATCTACCGTCGTCACACCGGCGAGGATTTCCCCCAGGACCCCCAGGAGCAGCTGCGGCTGGCCATCCGCGCCGTGTTCGACTCCTGGGTCGGCGAGCGGGCGGTCTCCTACCGGCGCATGAACCGGATCCCCGACGAGTGGGGCACTGCGGTCAACGTGCAGCAGATGGTGTTCGGCAACAAGGGGGACACCAGCGGCTCGGGCGTCGCCTTCTCGCGTGACGAGGTCACGGGCGCACCGGAGCCCAGCGGCGACTTCCTGCCCAACGCCCAGGGCGAGGACGTCGTCTCCGGTGCGCGCACCCCACGCGACATCGCCGAGATCAAGGAATGGCTGCCCGATGTCCACGCTCAGCTGATGGACATCCTGCGCACGCTCGAGCGCCACTACGAGGACATGCAGGACACGGAGTTCACGGTCGAGGAGGGGCAGCTGTACATGCTCCAGACCCGCAACGCCAAACGGCCCGCCCAGGCCGCGGTGCGCTTCGCGGTCGACGCGGTGGCCGAGGGCCTGCTGTCCCGCGAGCGCGCGCTGGCCACGATCGACCCCACGTCGCTGGACGCCCTCCTGCATCCCACCTTCGACCCCCAGGCCGACTTCGAGGTCCTGGCCACCGGCGTGGCCGCCTCCCCCGGCGCGGCCAAGGGCGAGATCGTGTTCACGGCCGCCGACGCGGTGGCCGCCGCCGAGGAGGGCCGCGACGTGATCCTGGTCCGGCCGTTCACCGACGCTGAGGACGTGGCCGGCTTCCACGCCGCCAAGGGCATCCTGACCAGCGAGGGGGGCAAGGCCTCACACGCGGCGCTCGTGGCCCGCGGCATGGGGCGCCCCGCCGTGGTCGGGGCCGACGCGATCCTGATCGACCTCGGCGCCAAGACGATCAACGTCAACGGCACCCAGCTGCACCAGGGCGACGCGATCGCGATCGACGGCACCCGGGGCTGCGTGACCGTCGACGACGTCCCGCTGGTGCAGGCCCGGGTGGACGAGAACTTCGGCCAGGTCCTGGGCTGGGCCGACGAGCTGCGTGAGCTGCGCGTCCGCGCCAACGCCGACACGCCGGAGGACGCGATCCGTGCCCGTGAGCTCGGCGCCGAGGGCATCGGCCTGTGCCGGACCGAGCACATGTTCATGGCCGAGGACCGGCAGCCCAAGATGCGGGCGATGATCATGGCCCACACGCGTGAGGCCCGCCGCGAGGCGCTGGCCGACCTCCTGCCCCTCCAGCAGCAGGACTTCGAGGGCCTGTTCGAGGCCATGGCCGGCCTGCCGGTCACGGTGCGCCTGCTCGACCCCCCTCTGCACGAGTTCCTCCCCAATGCCGAGGACCTGGCCACCCAGGTGGAGCGAGCCAGAATCGAGGAGTCGGACGAGCTGCCCCAGCTCGAGCGGCTGCTCGAACGCGTGCACGAGATCTCCGAGGAGAATCCGATGCTCGGCACCCGCGGCTGCCGGCTGGGGATCCTCTACCCCGAGATCTACGAGATGCAGGTCCACGCGATCATGCGCGCGGCCAAGGCCGCCTCCAGGCCGCCCCATCCGGAGATCATGATCCCGCTCGTCAACTACGAGCACGAGATCGAGCTGATGCGCGAGCTGGTGGTGCGGATCGGCGATGAAGAAGGTCTCGAAGCCGGCCGCGACTACACGGTCGGGACGATGATCGAGCTCCCCCGGGCCTGCTTCGTGGCCGACCGGATCGCCCGTCACGCGGATTTCTTCTCGTTCGGGACCAACGACCTGACCCAGACGGCCCTCGGCTTCTCCCGGGACGACGCGGAGTCCAAGTTCGTGCCCGTCTACATGGAGCGCAAGATCATCGACCGCAGCCCGTTCGAGACGATCGACAAGCCCGGCGTCGGCTGGCTCGTGCGGCTCGCGGCCTGGGTCGGGCGCGAGGCCCGGCCCGATCTCAAGCTGGGGATCTGCGGTGAGCACGGCGGGGACCCCGAGTCCATCCGCTTCTTCCACGACGCCGGGCTGGACTACGTGTCCTGCTCCCCCTTCCGCGTCCCCGTGGCCCGCATCGCCGCCGCGCAGGCCGCGCTCGCGAGCCCCCGCGGCGGCTGGAGCTGACCGGCCGGGATCACGCCACCGGGACCGGCGCGCCGGCCGGCCACGGCGGTTTCGCCGACGGCCGCAGTCGGGTACGGTCCCGCTGCACCATGCTGGCCGCCTATGCCAAGTCGATCAACGCCGAGGACCCGCTGGCCGGGCTGGAGGTCGGCGAGCGTCCCGAGCCGGAGGTCCCGGAGGGCTGGACGACGGTCACGGTCCGCGCGGCGTCACTGAACCACCATGACCTGTGGTCGCTGCGCGGCGTCGGGCTGCCCGAGGACCGGCTGCCGATGATCCTGGGCTGCGACGCGGCCGGCCTGGATGAGGACGGCAACGAGGTGATCGTCCACGCGGTGCTCTCCGACGATGCCTGGCGCGGCGATGAGACGCTGGATCCGAAGCGCTCGCTGCTGTCCGAGCGCCACCCGGGCGCGCTGGCCGAGAGGGTCGCGGTGCCCAGGCGCAACCTGGTGCCCAAGCCACCGGAGCTGTCCTTCGAGCACGCCGCCTGCCTGCCCACCGCCTGGCTGACCGCCTACCGGATGCTGTTCACGCGCGGCCAGATCACGCCGGGCATGACGATCCTGGTCCAGGGGGCCACCGGGGGTGTGGCGACCGCGCTGACCGTGCTCGGCGCCGCCGCCGGGGTGCGCGTGTGGGTGACC
>DASVYO010000033.1:0-31971 GCA_036392135.1 Solirubrobacteraceae bacterium | reverse complement strand
TAGGCCGCGGAGTGCGGCCCGGTCATCTCGGGCATCCCCGCGATGCTACGTGTGGAGCAAGACCGCGCCGCCACTCCCGCTTCCGGGACGGCCAGCCTCCAGCGACCGCGACACCCGACTTCTCAAGTCTGCGGTGCGTATTGTCGGCCGCGGATGATGGTTCAAACCTCCCTGATCGAGCGGCGCAAACCCCGGGCGCGACGGTATTTCTAACCGGTCCCAGACAACTAGCCGCTTCACCTCGTGCACAAGCGCGGCGTGACCAGCGCCGGTCGCGACACGCCTACCTAGCAGGGCCAACCCACCCACGGTCTTCTGGTCCGTGATCAGACGCAGCAATCAGCCGCCAAGGGGTAGTGCTCCTATCACGCAAAGGCAGAAGCCTCACGCCCCGGCCCGGGAGCCGATCGGGCTGCTGCATTCCGCCGGATCCAGCAGGGAAGTCAGGGACCCGCTTTCGCGCGGAGACGAGCATCCCTGCCAGCGTGAGCAGCGTCTCGCTTCGCGCGGACACCAGGACTGGTGGTCGATCGCTGTGGGCTTCGACCTGGTGCAGGGTCATCTGCGTCTCGCCGCTGGTGAGGAGCAGGTACCGACCGTCCTGGTGGCAAGCATGCGTGCTTCGAGGGGATGGGTGATATTTCCGTTATCGCGCTGCCTCTGTACGACCCGGCTCAGCATCGCCCGCTGGAGAGCGGACCGTGGAACGAGACCACGGCTCGCGCCTCGATCGAGGCGATCGCCTGCGACGCGATCCACGCGTATCAGGGTCCGGAGCGGCTATGGAGCAACGCCCCTGATGATCTCGAGGGGGATCCTGACGTGCCGTTTCGTAGCGCTTACCTTGGCGCGAGCGGTGTCGGGTGGGCACTCGATCTGTTAGCTCGGGAGGGTCTGTGTCCGGCGCTTCCCGGGCTGGCTGGGTTGGCTGACAGCCTTCCGGGCGGGTTTCGCCGAGCGCCCGAGTTCGTCGGCCTCGCCCCGCCCCCAAGCCCATCGCTCTTGTTCGGTGAGAGCGGGATCCTGCTCGCGGTCGAGGCGATTCGGCCCACCGGCGCGCACCTGGATGATCTCGAGGCATGCATCCGGCGGAACGCCAGGAACCCCTCGCTTGAGCTGTGCTGGGGTTCCCCGGGAACCATGGTCGCGGCGCTCGAGCTGTGGAGGCGTACCGGTCAGGAACGCTGGCGGGAGGTTTGGCTGGATTCCGCGAACTGGCTGCTCGATGAGTGGCGCGAGCAGGTGTGGGTTCAGGACCTCTACGGCGAAAAGCGCCGTTACACCGGTGCCGGTCACGGCTTCGCGAGCAACGCGTTCGTGTTGCTCGCTGGTCTGGATCTCCTCGACGCTCGTGCGGGCGATGTGATCGCCGATCGCGTCGCCACGGTGTTCCGCGAGCTCGCCGTTGAGGAGGACGGCGCCGCTCAATGGTCTCCCCTCGCTGACGACGCGACTGGCCGGCGGCCGGTGCAGTGGTGCCACGGATCACCGGGGGTGATCACCTCACTATCCGGTCTTCCGCCGGATGATGAGACTGATCGCCTCCTGGCAGCTGGAGGAGAGCTGATCTGGCGTGCCGGACCGCTCACCAAGGGCGTCGGCTTGTGCCACGGGACGGCCGGAAACGCCTACGCATTCCTCGCGCTACACGCGCGCTTTCGCGATGAACGCTGGCTGCATCGTGCCCGGATGTTCGCGATGGATGCCGCCGCCGACGTCGGCAGGCGTCGCGCTGCTAGGGGCTGCGGCCGATACACACTGTTCACCGGGGACATCGGCGTGGCACTCCTTCTGCGGAGCTGCCTCAGCGTCGATCCCGCGTTCCCGTTTCTCGCGGGAGGCAGCCTGTGACGCGGGAAACCCGCTCTTCACCCGCGACGCTACCAGGCCGTAATTGGACCGCCAGACCCGGATTGCGCGGCAAGGGGAACCGCCGAGACGCCTCTGGTGGCCCGGCTTTCGCATGTCCGGGCGGAAGCGGTGTTACGTCAGCGACAGGCCGCAAGCTGATCGTCGGAGACGAGAGCCGGCACGCGCCGCGGAGAGGCACGCAAACATCCGAATGCAGGAGCCGTGGACCGGCGCGGCGCAAAGATGTCAGCGATGAGTTTGCCGGCGTGGGCAGGTCAGGATGAGCAGACATCCACCGAGAGGAGCAGCGATGCCCGAGCCGATCACCCACAGCCTCGACGTCCCCGGCGCCGTGCTGACCTACGATGTGCGCGAGCCGGAGGAACCCGGCAACCAGCGGCCGCTGTTCATCTTCGGCTCGCCGATGGGAGCGTCCGGCTTCGACCAGCTGGTGAGCCACTTCGGTGACCGTACCGTGATCACCTACGACCCGCGGGGGATGGAGCGGAGCACCCGCCCGCCCGGGAGCACGCTCACTGCCGAGACCCACGCTGAGGACTACCACCGCGTCATCGAGGCGGTCGGTCTCGGCCCAGTGGACGCGTTCGGGTCGAGCGGGGGCGGGATGTGCGCCTTGCACTGGGTCGTCGCTCACCCGGAGGATGTCCACACGCTCGTGTCCCATGAGCCCCCATTGGTGACGCTGCTTGACGATCGCGAGATCGCGATCAAAGTGAATGCCGACATCGTCGCCACCTACCAGCGCGTTGGCTTCGGTCCGGCGATGGCGAAGTTCATGCAGCTCGTGATGCGCCAGAGCCCTCTGCCCGCCGACTACCTGGACCAACCCGCACCCGACCCCGCGCAGTTCGGGCTGCCGACCGATGACGACGGGTCACGCGACGACCCGCTGCTCAGCGGGAACCTGGCCATGCCCCCCTTCGAGCCCGACGCGGAAGCGCTGCGCGGCTCGTCGGTGCGCATTGTGCCTGCGATCGGCGAGGCCGGGGAGGGTAGTCTCGCCCGTCGTGGCGGCGAGGCGCTTGCCGCGCTCCTGGGCGTCGCACCCGTGGTCTTCCCCGGCGATCACGGCGGCTTCGCCGCCAACCAGTGGTCGCCGAACAACGACCCAGCTGCGTTCGCCCAGAAGCTGCGTGGGGTGTTGGAGTGAGCGGCGAGCTGGGCGTCCGCCTCGCTGGAACCAATAGCACCGCGAGACCCGCTTCGCACACGCCGCGATACTCCACCCCGGTCCATCCAGGTACGCGCAAAGCGCGGACTGCGGGCCGCCGACGCAGGCGGGCGCCCACTACGCGCCGCGGCCCGTTCTCACCGGAATCCGGCGAGGTTATGGTGCCAGTGTATGAGCAACGTGTTCGAACCCGAGTGGGACGGGGAGAGAGGTAGCAACCGAGTGGCCAGGCTGGCCGCGGCCGCTGGCTCGCAGCGCCTCGGCGCGAGCGTCGTCGAGCTGGCGTCAGGCACGCTCAGCAGCCCCTACCACTTTCATCACGCCAACGAGGAGCTGCTCATTGTGCTCAGCGGCACGCCGGAGCTGCGCACGCCTGACGGGCTTCGCGCGTTGCAGTCAGGCGAGGTCGTCGTGTTCCCGTGCGGTCCTGAGGGCGCGCACCGGCTACGCAATACGTCGTCGGAGCCCTGCCGGCTCCTGCTCATATCCGAGATGAACTTCCCCGACATCGTCAGCTACCCGGACACGGGCACCACGCTCGTCGTGTCCGCCCCGACCACCCGGCTGGCGTTCCCCAGCGGCAGCGACGGGCCGGTAAGCGATCTCATTGACGCAGCGTTCCATGCTGACCCGGGCAGCGCCGCGTAATGGGATCGGCTTACGGACACCTGCGTCGGTAGCCACACGCGCATCCCTATCCGCTGACCAGTGGCCCTGCTTCGCGCGGCCAGCGGGGCTGAGCGGTCGTCGCCCTGAGCCTCGATGGGGCGTCGGCCGCCTCGGTCTCGCCGGTGGCGATGAGCACGTCTCTCGAGGCCGAGCCCGGGGGACCTGAATTGAGCGCGGACGTGGAAGCTCACTTCCGCTCAGCCGAACGGCCGATCGTCCACGCCTCTCAGACCGAGCTTCCATTTCCCGTCCTCCCTCACCATTGGAAGGCCGTTCGTCAGCCGAAGCGTGTCGGACACACGCCGCGCGGTCAGCACATCAGGTGAATCATGGTTACGAGGCGGATTGAATTCCGCAGTCGCGCGATCAGCAGTCAACCTGACTTCGACGGGAAATCCGCGCGCCTGTGCCCACATCGCGGTGAGCGTCCGAGCGTCGACATCGGTGTCCCGCTTCACCAGATGTGCCCACGCCGCGCCGCAGCTCTCGGTCTTCAGGCCGGTTGCGGAGGCAAGGGTGAGAACGAACGCACGGCTGGCATTGGAGAAGCAGGTGCACGCGCCCTCAAAATCCTCCCGCGCCATCGCGTCCACGAAAGCCAGCACGACGGCCCTGGCCTCCTCCGGCTCGTGTTCTCGCACCTCATCTCCCATGGTGATGGCAACCTAGCAACCGCGCGTAGACGGTTCGTGCCGGTGCGGCGCCCGCTGTCACTTGATCGAGAAGCAGCCGTGAACTAGCCGTGGCTGATTCAGGCGTGGAGCATCAGCACGTGACCCAGCGGCCGTCCGACCGCCCGTGCCGCGAATACGTGAGCGACGGCTCCGCTGCTGAACGCGGTGGTGTTGTGCGACTCGATCGTGTGCGGTGCGCTGAAGAGCCGCACGCCCGCGCCGAGGACGACCGGATGGACCACAAGGCGATATTCGTCGATCAGCCCGGTCTGGACCAGCGAGCGCGCGAACCGCGCCCCGCCCTGGGCGAGCACGTATCCGTCCGGGCGCTCCCGCTTGAGCCGCGTTATGGCTTCGGTCAGGTCTCCGGCGGCGATCTCCGTCTCGCCCCATTCGGCGGAGGTGAGCGAACTCGAGAACACAACCTTGGGGATCTCGTTCATCGCCTTGGCGAACGGCCCGGACGCGTCCGGCCAGTAGTCGGCCCATTCCGCGTAGGTGGACGCACCTACGAGGTGTGCGCGGGCATTGCTGATGGTCTCGAGGACCCAGCTGGTCGAGTCATGGGAGCGTCCGGCCGCTTTCCAGTCGGCGCTCCCGTCGACTGACGCTACATAGCCGTCGAGCGAGACCGACATCTTCAGGACCAGTGAGGCCATACGCCGCTTCCCCTCCAGAGATGGATTGACACACCCTGCGCGGATTAGGACAAGGGCCCGCCGTGAAACTCATCGGTCGCGACGCGACAATATTCGCCGTCGACAGAACCGTCGCCACACTCTCGGCCCGCCTCCTACCGGCGATTGGTCGCTGGTCTCAGCCGACCTCACACCCGCACGCGCTCTGCGTAGAACCCGCTCCCGCATCGCCACGGGCATCACGCCCGCGGTCCACGAGCGGCATGCTAAGCGCGGAACTCGCAACTTGCTCCTCCCTGAGGAGCCTGACTCAATGCTCTGCGGTGAGCAGCTGGCCCCCGTTCTCGTCCGCGACGACCGCATCGCGAAATCCCGCCTCGGCCGCCGGTGCCCGTTCGCGCGCGAGCGCCACCATCTCCTCGCTGTGGTCGAGCCCGGTGGCAGACGCTCCGCTGGCCGCTGCAGAAACGCCGTCAAACTGGCATATCGGGCGACCCAAACACCCCCGTAGCTACTGAAACGACACCCGTGTCTCCGGCCTGTCACGCCGGAGGTCGCGGGTTCGAGTCCCGTCGCTCCCGCTCCACGAAACTCCTGCTAACGGCCGTACTGACTTTACGGCGCCGCGCTGGGGCCCGGCGGCTCAGTCGATGAAGTAGAAGCGCGCCGCCTCACCGGTGTTTGCGCTTGCGCTTGTGGGCAGGCTGCTTCTTGGGCACCGGCTTGAACGCGGCCCGCGCAGCCACCCCGCGGCCGTAGGGCCCCGATTCCGCGACCACGGTGACGGTGCCTCCGGCGAGGGGGTCAAGGCCGGGAATCCTCACGCTCCGCCGCCCCGGCGGGGTGAGGATCGCCACGACCCCCCGGGCCGGCTGGCGGATCGCCATGGCGTAGCGAACCGCACCGCTCACCGGACCCCAGGTGACGGTCAGGGCCGCGCCGGTCCGGGCGACCCGCAGGCGCCGCGGGGCAGGAGGCGTGATCGGCGGCGGCCGGAACCGCGCTACGGTCATGTCCTCGCCGGGCACGGGAACGCCGTGCAGCGTGAACTGCGCCACGATTCGGTGGCTGCCCCGGTCGGGTGTCGGAGCGAAGCGCAGGCGGCCGCGCCCGCCGCCGCGGACCGTACCGATCTGCCGCCACATCCCGGCAGAACTGACCTCGAAGAGGGTGACCGTCTGCTCCGCGCGCCTGCGGATGTCGTAGACGAGCGCTCGCCGTGGTCCTGCCCCCAGCACCCTCGCTTTCACCTGAGGCCGTGGAGGCGCGAGCGCGGTCGCCACGCTGGTGATCGGCGCAGACCCTGAAAGCGGCGTGATCGTGTAGTTGCCGGGCCGAGGATTGCCGAGGGCAATTTCCGTGGCGTTCAGCGATGGCAGCCGCCCGATCGCGATGCGGCTGCCGCTGTGAACGACGCCGGCCCCGGACGGGCTGGCGAGCGCGAGACCACCCGGCCCCGTCACGCTGACGGTGGGCGAGCCACCGCTGCCCTCCAGACGGATGTCCTGGGTGGGGGCGCCGGGCCGGATGTGGATGCGGAGCGGCCGCAGCGCCGCCGCAACGGCGGCGGTGAAAACGTGGTCCTCGGTAAACCGATCGATCGTGCAGTCCGTGAAACTTCCGGGCGGGTACAGGAAGATCTTCGGCGAGCCACCGTTCCACTGCACGCCGCCGCCGACGAGGACGCCGGCGAAGTCGCCGCATCCGCCCGCGCCCTGGCTGGAGACGGCGGCATGGATGTTGATGCCCGCCCAGTCCTTGATCGAGCCGTACACGTAGCCCTCGACGTTGAACGCACCCGTCTGCTCGTTGAACTGCCCATCCATGCCTCCACCCCACTGCAGCAGGCCGTCAAGCACGTCGAAGTCGACGTGACCGCCGAGCCACAGGGAGTAGGGAGCGTTGTAGATGAGGTAGCCGCTGAACAGATTGAGCGTGCCGATCACCGGGACGCTGACCTCGACGTCGGCCCCCACGCCGAGCAAGGGCGAGCTCGTGAACACATGCCCGTCCGCCGGCGTGTGGCGGATCGGCGGCAGCCACGCCGAGGTGAGCGTGAAGGGGGCGGTGGGGGACGGGAAGGCGGCGAGCAACGCACCGTTCACGGTGGCCAGGTGGAGCACGTCAAGGCCGATCCGCCCCTCGATCACGATCGGGTTCACTGCGAGCGAGCCGCCGATCGACTTGAGGTTGATGCCGGGGAAGATCTCGGGCTCGGGGGCCGGGAAGTCGAAGTCCAGCCCGCCGGACTTGAACTGGCCGTGCTCGAAGATGATTCCGTTGGGTGGGATCGGGGTCATCTTCACGCCCGCGTCCTCGATCTGGATGTTGCCGCCGATCTTCAGCTCGCCCAGCGACTGGTCGTAGTCCACGGAGGCCTCGGTGATGGTCATGAACCCGAAGTCGAGCTCGGAGAAGTTCGCGTGCAGGGCATACAGATTGGGAGCGCCGTTGGACACGGTGAGCGTCCCGCTGAGCGTCGCCGGGCCGCCCACCACCGAGAGCAGGCTGGGCAGCGATACCTGTGCGCCGACGATCGCCTTCTGGTAGGCGAGCGTGAGCGACATCCCGCCGGAGAACGGCAGCCCCTCAAACTGCGAGCCGCCACTGCCCACGCTGAAATCGCCGATCTCCTGGGTGTCGGTGTAGGTGTAGGCGGTCAGCGTCTGGGTGAGGTTCACGCGGAGCAGGGAGTAACCCCCCGCGCCGACGCTGACCGACCCGAAGCTGATCGCCCCGGCGTCGGTGAGGCTCGCGCTGCGAAGCGTGCTCCTGGCGCGCGCCGGGAGCGGCAGGTAGAGCCCGTTCAGGCCAACCGGGCCATAGATCGTGGCCGTGTACTGGAACTGGTCGGAGGCCGGGATCGTCGCCGGCCCAGCCAGCGCGTCGTGCGCCGCGGGGGTGGGGGTCAACGGCCGCTCGGTGATCGAGAAGCAGGCCGTCGATTCCGACACCGCATCGACGATCCCGAACTGGAAGCTCGTGACACAGCCCGGCGAGCTCGGGACCACCGCCGTCGCGCACGACACGGCCCAGGCGCCAGGACTGCTGACCGCGGCCGCCGTTGCGCCACGGATGTGCGTCACGACGCCCGCCGGCACGGTCAGCACCGCGCTCGCCGTAGAGGTTGCCCCGAGGCTGTTCGTGGCTGTCACCGCGACCCGATACGTCCCGGCGGCGTTGGCGGCAAACGACATGTTGGGTGAGCCGCCGCAGTTGAAGGAGTTGCTGCTGCTCCCGGTGGCGATGCTGTAGGCGTAGTCCGTGATCGTGGCTCCGCTGCCCGCGCTGCTGCCTTGAGCGCTCACGGCGAGGCTGCCGGGCATCACGGCGGACCTGCCGAGGACGGCGAGCCTGGCGATGACCGAGCTGCCGCCGCCTCCACCACCGCCGCCTCCGCTGGAGCCCCCGCCACCGCCCGAGCCCGAGCCGCTGCCCGCCACCGTCAAGGGGGTCTGGCCGCTGCTCGAGTCGTGTGAAGTGTCGCCCCCGTAGGCCGCGGTGATGGTGTGCGTGCCGGAACCGACGGCCGACGGCGTGTAGGTGAGCTGGCAGCTGGCCGAGCCGTTGCCGCCACCGGCGAGGGCGCATGTGCCCCCCGATCCGAACGAGCCGCTCGAGTCGGTGGAGAAGGTGACCGACCCGCTCGGATCCGTACCCCCGGTGGTGTTGTCGGAGACATTTGCGGTGCAGGTGGACGCCTGGCTCACGGTGACCGAGCCCGGGGCGCAACTGACCGTGGTCGTTGTCGAGCTGCTGCCGGCGAACACGTAGGCGGCGCCCTGGGCGGTGTTGCCCGACGGGCTCGCATGAGACGCGCCGGCGACGACGGCGCCGCCGTCGGCCGCGACGGAGATGCCGAGCTCATCGCCCCCGGCGCCGTCGGCGGCCGTCAACACGTCCTGGGTGGGTGTCGCGCTTCCCCAGCCGCCGGACGGCTTGGCGAATACGTAGGTCTTTCCGCTCCCAGGGCTGGCGGATATCTCGGGCGCACCCGCAGCAACCGTGCCGCCGGAAATGGCCACCGACTTGCCGACCTCCTCATAGCTGCTCGGTGAGGAGGCGGTCAACCTCGCCGTCTCCTGACCGTCCGTCCAGCCGCTCGCAGGCTTGACAAATACGTAGACCCCACCCTCCTGCAGGCTGACTGCCGGCCAGTCCGGCGCGCCCGCGGCGATCGTATCCCCCGAGGTCGCGACCGAGTCTCCCAGCGCGTCGTTCGCATGGCCGTCCGAGGCGGTCAGCTTCGCCTGGGTCGGAGTTGCGCTGCCCCAACCGCCCGCCGGCTCCACGAACGCGTAGACCGCGCCCCGGCTAAGGCCGTTGACCACGGAATCGGGCGCGCCGATGGCGACGGTGGCGCCGGAGATGGCCACGGATGCGCCGAACAGGGCAGTCGATCCCGCGTTGGCCGCGACGAGCTCGGTCTGTGGCGGCGTCGCGCTTCCCCATCCACCCGCGGGTTCAGTGAACACGTAGGCCGTTCCGGCCTGGCTGTTGTGCTCGTCCGCCCCCACCACCACCGTGCCACCGTCGATCGCCACCGCGGCGCCGAAGTTGTCGGCGGTGGCACCGTCGGCAGCCGTCAGCTTGGCCGCTTCGTTCTGCGGCTGAGCGCCGCTCCCCCATCCGCCGGCCGGTTTGGCGAACACGTAGGCGGAACCGGTGCCACAGCAGTTGTCGGGTGCCCCGACCACGACGGTGTCACCGGAGATCGCCACCGCCGATCCGAACTCGTGGTTCGCGCCGCCGTCGGAAGCCGTGAGCTTCGCCTGCGTCGGGGTGCCGTTGCCCCAACCTCCAGTCGGCTTGACGAACACGTAGGCCGCACCCTGGTAGGCGTTGCCCGCGACCTTCGCCTGGGGAGCGCCTACCACGATCGTGTCACCGGAGATCGCGACAGAGCTCCCCAGCACGTCGCCGGTGGCACCGTCGGATGCGGTCAGCTTGGCGACCTGGATGAACGGATCGAGCCTCAGCGGGTAGCGCGCCGCGGCGTCGTCGACACGCAACTGCAGCCGTCCTCCGTAGATCTCGATCCAGGCCGGGAGCGAGCGCCCTTCTGCATCGCGCGCGAGGAGGCCGGTGTAGCGCAGGACCGTCCGTCCTCCTCGCATCAGGCGTGCACTGCGACCGTCGCCGGAGAGGCTGGCCGTGAGCGTGGCCGGCAAACGCCCCAGGGCAAGGGTGAGCGCGGCGCGCGGGGCGCCCCCCGGTCGAACCGTCACGGTGAACCCTTGCTCGATTCCCAGCGGGCCGTTGGCGTACCACTCCGTAACCCCTCGGCGGACGTAGCGGACCTGGTTCGCCTGAGCCATCGGCGACGCCGCGCTCACGCCCCCCAGCCGAGCGCCTCGGCCGAGAGCGCTGAGCCCGAGTGGCCAGACCACCTCTCCGACGCCCACGAAGGCGCCCTGCCGGGTGAACCGGGCCCTGAGCCCGCCACCCCCATTGGTGATCGCGAGGGCGCGACCGGTCGGGTGGGCGAAGTACTTTCGCTGGTCCTGACCAACCACTCGCGAGATGAGGCCACGTGCGGCCGCCGGCAGGACATGAGTCGGACGGCCGGTAGGGGTCGGCGCGGGGGCTATTCGAGCCGGCCACGAGATCGCGACCAGCACCGCAACGACACCAGCCAACGCGAACGCCGATCGCCGCGTCACTGCGCGCCCTCCGTGGCGGCCCGCTCGGCGCGACGGACGGATTCCACTACTCGATCGAACGGCACCTGCGCCCGCCTACATACCTCGCGGACCGAGGCCGCCGACCCATCGAACAGGAAGAACACGACCTCATCGCCAGGGACGAAGATCGTCCCCGTGAGCTCGACCGTGGCGCCTGCCCTCGTCAGCTCGGCTGCGCTCTGCCTGATCCGCTCGGCGGCGAGCTCGACCTCCGGATCGCGCACGTCCGGCCAGAAGCACTCAGCTATGAAGATGACCTCACTCGCGCCCCGGACCACGCGGCGAGGCTACGGTTGGCGGTCGGCGCAGTAAATAGGGGTTTCCCTATCCAGTGCGGGGCGGAGGCTGCGCGGCCATAACCGCGCCAAGCTCCGCGCGGGAGCCCACGGCGAGCTTGCGATAGGCGCGGGCCAGGTTGGCCTCCACCGTCTTGGGGCTGATGAACAGGCGCTTCGCGATCTCGCGGTTCTTGAGCCCGGAGGCCGCCAGCCGCGCGACCTGCTCCTCGCTCGGCGTCAGCTCCAGCGGTGCCTCCCGCACGTGAGTGCGCTGCAACTCGGAGCGCGCCTTCTCAGCCCAGAGCGGCGCGCCGAGACGCTCGAACGTGTCGAGCGCGCGCCCGAGCGTCTCGCGGGCGACCTTTCGCTGCTTCATCCGCCGCTGCACGCGGCCGAGGCTGAGCAGCGTTCGAGCCAGCTCGAAGGGCATCTCCAGGTCCTCGTGCTCGCGTAATGCCCTCTGGAGCGCGGCGACGGCGTCGCCCAAGCGACCCGAGGCGGCGTGCACGAGACCCTCGCACCGTGCGCTCATCACCAGTATCCAGGGCCGCGGTGCGACCGCCGCCCGCCGCTGCAGCCGCGCCAGTAGGCTGCGCGCCCGGTCGAGGTCGCCTAGACCCACCACCGCTTCGATGTGATCGCCGTGGAAGCGGAACCGGGCGGGCTCGGCGAGACCCACCCGCTCAACCGTCGAGTCGGCGAGCGACAGCCAGCGCTCGGCGGCCACGAGATCGTCTACCGACAACTCGAGGAACCCCAGGACGAAGAGAATGCTGGCCGAGAACCACGGATCCTCCGCCTCCTCGGCGATGGCCAGCGCCTCGAGCGCCCCTTCGCGCGCCTCGGCCGCCGCGCCCAGATGCGCGTCCACGCGGGCGAGATCGGTCAGCGCCGAGGCCCGCCAGAGCGGGTTCCCGGCCTGTTCGATCACCCGCCCGCTGGACAGCGCGTACTCGCGCGCACGCGCCCAGTCGCCCAACCAGCAGTCGACCTCAGAGAGATGGTGCTCGGCCAATGCAGCCCCGTATTCGTCGCCTGCCGCGCGCCTGCTCGCAGCCGTCTTGTCGAGAAGATGACGGGCGCGGACGATGTCGTCGATGTACTTGGACCACTCGTAGAGCACCGACTGAGCTCGCACCGCGAGCCACGTCTCGCCGTCCGTGGGCATCAACCGCTCCGCCTCGGCCACCTGCGCACGGTCGATTCCGCCCCCAGTCAGGAAGCGGATGTACGCGTCATCCAGTAGCGCGCAGGCGGCGAGGTCGTCGGGCGCATCCGGCACCGCCCGGATCACCTCGACGGCACGCTGGGTAGCCCTCCGGGCGATTTCGAAGTCGTCGATGCAGACCAAGGAGAGCCTCAGGTTCGCCTCCGCCTCCAGAACCAGGTCCTCACCCGCTTCCGCGATCGCGTTGAAGCAAGCCTCCTCAGCGGGGACCGGTCCGTCCTCGTACATGTGGACCAATGCCATCAGTAGCCATGCGCGTGCCCGCGAAGGCCCGGGCGCCATCTCGCGCACGAGCCTCTCCACAAGAGCACGGGCAGCCGCAGTGTCGGCACTGTCGAAGCGCGCCTGAGCCGCCTCCAGCAGCCGAAGCTGTCCGGTTTCGGCTTTGTCGGCCGGCGTCAGCCGACTGGCGTCGGCCCACAGCGCCGCGGCGGCCGCCGTCGCGCCGCGGTTGCTTGCCTGGAGCGCAGCCTCCTCGAGGACCGCCGCCACCTGCTCGGCCGGCTCCTGGACCGCCAGCGCCAGGTGACGAGCCCGCTCCTCGATGTCGCCCACCACCTCGGCGAGACGGCGGTGCAGCTCTCGGCGCCTGTCACGTGACGCGGCGCCGTAGATCACCGCCGAGTACAGCGGATGAGCAAACTGGATCTGCTCCCCGGGCTCGAGCACCTCGGCGTCCTCGGCCTCCTCGAGCGCGGGCGATGGATCACGTCCGAGCGCGGCGGCTAGAAGCTCCTGGGTCGGCTCGCCGAGGGCGGCGGCCACGAGCAGGGCCTCCCTGGTCTCGGGCGAGAAGCGCGCAAGACGCCGGCGAACGAGCCTTCTCAGATCGTTGGGCACCGGCAGCGGATCGGTCGGCCCGAGGGAGGACTCGACGATCTCGCGGGCAATCTCGAGAGCGAACAATGGGTTGCCGCGGGAGGCTTCGTAGAGCCTGACCAGCAGCGGCCTCGGTAGGGATCGGCCGAGCCGTCGCTTCAGGACCTCGTGGATCGCTGCGAGGCTGAGGTGGCTCAGCTGAACGCGCTGAGCAGATGGCAGCTCGAGGGGACGGCGGCGGCCCAGGCGGGCGTCAAGACGGTGAGCAGCGAGCACACCAACGCGCTCGTCGCTCAGTCGACGCAGAGCGAAGGCGAGCGCGGCGGCCGACGCAGAGTCGAGCCATTGAACGTCGTCGATGGCCACTAGCACCGGACACTGCTCTGCAAGGTGGCTGACGATGCCGCGGAAGCCCGCGGCTACCGCTCGCGGCTTCGGGGGCGAGCGCTGGTCGGATATCCGAAGCGAGGCGACCTCCAGCGCGTGACATTGGGGCTCGGGGAGCAACCGGAGTTTCTCGGGGGCGACGGGCTCCAGAAGATCGGCCAGGGCGGCGAAGGAGAGCTTCGCCTCCGCCTGCCCCGGGCGGCACGCCAGCACGGAGTAGCCGCGCCCGCGCGCACGGTGGATCGACTCCCGCCAGATCGTCGTCTTGCCGATCCCCTGCTCACCTTCTAAGGCGAGCACCGAAAACCCGTCGTCAATTGAGTCCAGGAACGCATCAACCGCGCGAAGCTCAGCCTCACGACCCACGACCAGACCTGTGGCACTCTGTCGTGCTTGCACCGCCCCACGACCCCCGACTCAGGTCGGGGCATTATCGACGGGGCGGTAGGACGCCGTCAACTCGACCGGACGAGCCTCACGGCCCGCGTTTCCTGCACTTCACGATCCTGCGCTGACCGCCAAGCCCTCTGAGCCCGAGGACTGCCGAATGGAGCGGTAAACGGCATCGCGCAGTGCTTTCTCCCGGGGATCGTCGAAGAACTAGTAGTTCATGTTGTTCATCACCTAGGCGAAGCCCAGCCGTGCGTCGGGATCGGCGAAGCCGAACGAGCCGCCGGCGCCCGGGGTGCCGAACGCCCGTCCACTCCATCGGACGCTCGACGTCGCGATCGTCCTCGGGGCCGTCGGAGTTGGGCTCCTGATCCTGGAGCAAAGCCTCAAGCACCGGTCACGCCGATCGGCCCACTGAGCCGAACTCGCCTGCGGCGCGCCCGGAGGGCTGGGCGGTCACGACAGTGACCGGTAGCCCGAAGTCCTCCACCCGGCGAGGCAGGTCCCGGCGCAGCCACCGCGACACCCGCGCGGGCAGCGTCGAGATCATTATCTCGTCGAACCCGACGCTTGTCACGGCGTCGCGTACGGCGATGAACGGGTCACTGTCGCCGATGAGTCCGTCGACGTGCCCTCCGACCGCATCTTCGAGCAAGGGGATCGCAAGCTCGAGCGTCATTTCGGCCTCCTCGGTGTCAGGGTCCCAATAGGGACGCGGCACGAGCAGCGTGAAGGCGCACCGAGACCGGACGGAGCGGGCGCGGACTGCGTTCAGCAGCAGGGACGTCGCCGCCGTGCGGTGGGCGACGATCAGCACTCTTGCGGGAGCACCAGGAGCCATCACTGACCGGGGCGCTTTCAGTGCTCGGCCGGCGTTCCGACACAGACGTCCGCCACGGCCGGCTCGCCCACTCGCTGGATCTCCTGGGGAGAGATCTTGAGGGTATGGCGATGGTCGCCGGCGCTGCAGAGAATCCTGTGGAAGTGCAGGAGGCGCGTGTCGAGCACCTCCGGCGCTCCAAGCAGCCCCCGGAACGGAGGCAGAGCGCCAGGATTGAATCCGGGGAACTCCTGGGCGATCTCGTGCTCGGTCGCCAGCCGGATCTCCGCACTTGCCCCGAATATCCCTCGCGCCTTGTCGAGATCGACACGCTCCGAGGCGGGGATGATCGCGATGCGGTAGCCGTCGGTGTCATGCAGCACGACGGTCTTGGCCATACGCGGGGCAGCGCTGCCCGCTGCGCTCGCCTCCTCCCTCGCGGCGTACGTGGCGTAGTGCTCGATCAGCTCATAGGAAGCGTGCTTTCGATCGAGGAAGTGCGCTACCGCCTCGGCGCCTTGCATCCCGTGTTCTGGTTCGCTGTCGTAGTGCTTCACTCAGGCTCCTCTCGTCGCGCAAATCTTCTCGCGAGCCCGGCCCCGTGGCAACCCAAAGCGGCGACAGCGAGCCGGGTCCAACAATTTGCAGGCGGTAGACCTCCGTCACCTCCCCTGACGCGACGTGGTGATGAGGACTGAGGCGGTGAGGCGCGGGCCCATCAGACCGTGGCTATGGCGCGGAGCGAGCACGGCCGCGGCCGAGACGTGCCCGCTCGACGCGCTGACCCTCCTGCGCTGCGGTCACGATTCGGGCTACCTCCGCGGGATGCCTGACCGCGTGTAGGGTCGCAAGATCCGCCGCGCCGATGCGCTGCTCACTGAGGGCCCGCTCGCGCAGCCACGCGACCAACCCGTCCCACTCGCCCTCGCCGGCCAGGATCACCGGGAAGTGCATGATGGTCTGAGTCTGGATCAGCGTCACCGCCTCAAACAGCTCGTCAAGGGTGCCGAATCCTCCGGGGCCGATCACGAACGCGCTCGCGTAGCGCACGAACATCACCTTGCGCGTGAAGAAGTGCCGGAACCGTAGGCCGATGTCGAGGTAGTCGTTCAGCGGCTGCTCGTGCGGAAGCTCGATGTTGCAGCCGATCGACAGCGCCCCCGCATCCTGCGCGCCGCGGTTTGCCGCTTCCATCAGGCCGCCACCCCCGCCAGTGATGACGGCGAACCCGGCGCGGCCGAGCTCGGCTCCCACCTCGCGGATCAGCTGGTAATGCGGATGCGCCCGCGACGTGCGGGCGGAACCGAACACCGCCACCGCCGGCCCGATCCTGGCTAGCCGATCGAACCCAAGCGCAAACTCCGCGGAGATCTCCCGGATCCGCTCAGCGTCCGCGGCACGCATCTCGGGTGGCTCGTCTCCGAGCCACAGCAGCAGCTCCTGGTCAAAGGTGGGAGGAGGCATAGGTGATGTGCGCGGCGGTCATCGGGAGCAACGCGAGCTTGTCGGCCCGCGAGAGGCGTTTGATGCGTGCCTCCTCGCGGCGCGCGGCGCTGCGGTCGGGCATCGGTATCGCGTGGGCGAGCTCTACGGGCAGGCGGCTGGCCGTGTAGCGACTCGCGGTGCCCGCTCGATGGCGCGCAAGTCTGCGCTCGAGATCGACCGTCCAGCCCGTGTAGAGCGAGCCATCGGTGCAGCGCAGCAGATACACCCACGCCTGGGCCATCGGTCTATAGCTTCGCCGCAGTGAGCACCGCGACCTGCTCGCGCCGGCAACTGCCCAGAGTTCCGCGCTGTGCCGGGAAGGTTGGCGCAGTCACCGGTGTCCCAACGGGTTATCCGGCCGCGGGCTTGCGGGCGCGGATGATCGCGGCCGAGGCGTGTTCGTGGACGCGGTGGGTCAGCCTGACCTCGATGTCCTCGAGGCCTGCAGAGTGAAGCGCGTCGCGGAACTCGGCTTCGCTGAGCGCCCCGGCGATGCACCCGGTCCAGGCGGCCATGTCAGCCCTGGTCTGCTCATCCATGCCGGCGTCGGCGATCACGTCGGAGACGGCGAACCGGCCACCGGGTCGCAGGACGCGGGCCGCTTCGCGGATCACGGTCGGCTTGTCGCCGGCCAGGTTGATCACGCAGTTGGAGATCACGACATCGACGGTCGCCTCGGCGAGGGGAAGCTCCTCAAGGTAGCCCTTGACGAACTCGACGTTCATCACGCCGGCCTCGGCGGCGTTGCGGCGGGCGAGGTCGAGCATCTCGTCGGTCATGTCGACTCCGACGGCCTTGCCGGTGGGTCCAACGCGGCGGGCGCTGATCAGCACGTCGGCGCCGGCGCCGGATCCCAGGTCGAGCACGGTCTCGCCCTCGTGCAGGTCAGCGACGGCGGTCGGGACGCCACAGCCGAGCGAGGCGCCAATCGCCGCCTCGGTGCCGCTGTCGATCGCCCCCGCTTCGTAGAGGGTCGCGCCGAATACCTCGGTGCCTTGCTCGTCGGCGACGCCGACGCCGGCTGCGCATCGGCAACCGGCAGCGGCGGTGCGGTCTGCGGCGATCGCGGCCGCCGCGTAGCGCTGACGGACGGCCTCGCGGATATCCGCCGTGGGTGGCTCCTCGCCGCCCGCGCAGCCGCAGTCGGAACCGCGGCCGCAGCACTCTGCCTTGTCATCTGGCTTGCAGCAGGTCGCCTGGATCACCGCGGCGCAGCAGTCGCGGTTCAGCTCAGCCATGCCGAGAGCTCCTTAAGGGCTTCGGGGATCACGTAGTAGTAGGCCCATAGCCCCTCACGCTCGGAGCCGACGATCCCGGCCTGACGGAGCACCTTGAGGTGGTGCGAGACGGTGGGTTGGGATAGGTCGAACAGCGGCACGAGCTCGCACACGCACACCTTCCCGGCGTGCTTGCGGAGCACGTCGATCAGCTGGAGGCGGACCGGGTCGCCGAGGGCTTTGGCGATCCTGGCCATCCGCTGGGCCTGCTCGCGCTCGACGTCGGGGTAGACGACCGGCTGGCAGCAGGGCGCCCCGGCCGGTCGTTTGGTCTTCGGAGTCAGCTCCAGATCGATCGCCATCTATGTACGTATACCGATTGAACTGATGTCTGTCAATCTATAGACTGAGGGCAATCGCGAGCGAGGTCTCAGCCATGCCCACACAGATGAGTCCGTTGATGCGCAGCGCCCTGGAGGAGGCCCAGCGAGAACTCGCCGGAAGCTTCCGCGGTGTGTTCTCGGAGGAGACGATCACCCGAGTGCTCGATGATTCCTACCGGCTGATCGGGGAACGCTCGACGGTCGGCCCGAACTTCATGCCGATCTTCGTCAAGAAGTTCGCCCGTGAGCGCTTGCAGGCCGTCGCGCAGTCCGATGGGCTGGTGGCGAAGGCGCTGCCCGAGGTGCTGTTCATCTGCGTGCGCAATGCGGGCCGCAGCCAGATGGCCGCTGCGCTCGCGCACGAGATCTCGAACGGTCAGGTCGCAGTCCGCTCGGCGGGGTCTGACCCGACGGAGAAGATCCATCCGGTCGTGGTCGAGGCGATGAACGAGCTCGGGATTGATGTACGGATGGAGTTCCCGAAGCCGTTGACCGACGAAGTCGTGCGCGCCGCCGACATCGTGATCACGCTTGGCTGTGGGGACGCGTGCCCGCTCTTCCCTGGCAAGCGCTATGAGGACTGGGACATCGATGACCCGGCCGATCGGCCGATCGAGGCCGTGCGCCGGATCCGCTACGACATCCACCACCACGTCACCGACCTGCTAGAGAGCCTGAACATCGCCGTCGTCGACACCCCTGACCGGGAGCCCTGATCTTGAACCGAATTGCTGTGATCACCGACATCCATGGCAACCTGCCGGCGCTCGAGGCGAGCCTCGAGGCGATCGAGGCGATCGGTGTCGATGAGATCTATTGCGGTGGCGATCTCGTCGGCTACGGCCCGCACCCCAACGAGGTCTGCGCGCTGGTCGAGGACCGCGGGATCCCGACGATCTACGGCAACTACGACTACGCGATCGCCCGCGAGCTCGACGACTGCGGCTGCGCGTACGTCACCCAGCACGACCGCCAGCTCGGCCAGCAGTCGGTCGCGTGGACGCTCGCCCACACCGATCAGCGCTCCAAGGACTTCATGCGCGGGCTGCCGTTCGATCTGCGCTTCCCGGTCGGCGACCACGAGGTCCACCTCGTGCACGGCTCTCCGAGGAAGGTCAACGAGTACCTGTTCGAGGAAAAGCCCGCCACCCTGTACGAGCGGCTCGCGAAAGCCGAGGACGCCGCGGTGCTCGTGTTCGGGCATACCCACAAGCCCTGGATCCACGAATACGGCGGAGTGCTGTTCGTGAACTGTGGGTCGGTCGGCAAGCCGAAAGACGGCGATCCGCGCACTGCGTTCGCGATCCTCGAGGCCGACGGGCCGCGGCCGATCCGGGCATCGATCCAGCGGGTCCCCTATGACGCGGCGGCCGTCGCACGCGAGGTCGCGGCCGTCGGCCTACCCGGTGAGTACGCCGCCAAGCTCGTCGCGGCCGCCTAGACCCTGGCGGTGAAGCCATGACAACGATGCCGTCGCTCCCCCGTCGACTCCTCGCCGAGCTGCTCGGATCCGCGTTTCTCGCCGCGCTCGTGATCGGATCCGGAATCGCCGCCCAGCAGCTCTCACCCAACGACGTCGGCCTGCAGCTGTTCGAGAACGCCGCCGCGACCGCTGCCGGGCTGTTCGCGATCATCCTCATGTTCGGCCCGATCTCCGGTGGGCATTTCAACCCCGTCGTGTCGTTCGTCGACGCGCACTTCGGCGGGATCAGCTGGCGCGACGCGCTCGCCTACGTCCCCGCCCAGGTCATCGGATGCATCCTCGGGGCGATCACCGCCAACGCGATGTTCGCGCTCAGCGCGATCAGCCTCTCGACCCACCACCGCGCGAGCCCCGCCCACGTCTTCTCCGAGATCATCGCCACCGGTGGCCTGCTGCTCGTGATCTTCGCGCTGGCGCGCACCAAGCGATCGACGATCACCCCCGCGGCGGTCGGCGCGTACATCGGCGCCGCCTACTTCTTCACCAGCTCCGCCAGCTTCGCGAACCCGGCGATCAGCGTCGGCCGCATGTTCTCCAACACCTTCGCCGGCATCGCCCCGGCGTCGGTCCCGGCCTACATCCTCGCCCAGGCCGTCGGCGGCGCAGCTGCCGTCCTCATTCTCCGCACGCTCTACCCCGATGTGACCCCGGCCGACGCTGCGACGGTCCTGCTGCCGCACGAACAAGACGGCCGGGATCCAAGTCCGGCCGGCGGCGACGTCGTCGCACGCCAAAGCCTTGGTTAGTCTTCTGCCGCTCGGTTCCGTCGATTTCGTGCTTAGCCGGTACAAGCCCCGCACCTGAGGCTGGCATCGCGGCGAGACGGCCACCGCGCCGGCCGCCAGGAAGGTGTCGAGCAGCGGCCCGGCGCTCAGTTGCGTACTCCTCCGCACGGTACAAGGTGGCATTACCGACGTACGCTCGCGGCCGCGCTGACAGGCTCAGGAGCGCGGCGTCGCCGGTGGCTGGTCTCAGCCGGCTGGCGACGCGCCAGGTTGTATGGGCTGCGGCCCTCCCCCAGGAGGAAGTGACGGATGCTTTTCTACGACCGGGTCAACGCCACCATTCCCGAAGGCATCGAGCACAAGACCGCCCACATCATCGGGGGTGGCATAGCGGGTTTGGCCGCGGCGGCGTTTCTGGCCACCGATGCGCACATGCCCGCCGCCAACATCACCGTCTATGAGGATCTGTCGGTTCCGGGCGGGGCCATGGACGCTGCCGGCAGCCCGTCGACAGGCTACGTCTGTCGCGGCGAGCGGGAGCTCGAGGCCCACATGGAGTGCCTCTGGTACCTCTACAGCAAGGTGCCGTCTCTGCAGCGGCCCGGGCGGACCGTCTTGGACGAGACGCGAGAGGTCAACTGTCGCACGCCGATCTCATCTCATTGGCGGCTCATCGAGAAGCAGGGGCAGAAGGTCGACTACGAACGGCTCAAGCTCTCGAAGGAAGGGGCCGCGCAGCTTCTGCGCCTGCTGATCACGCCGGAGCGGGATCTGCAGGACAAGTCCATCCGCGACTGGTTCTCACCGAGCTTCTTCGCGTCGAACTTCTGGCCGATGTTCTCCAGGTTCCTGTCGTTCGATGACTACCACAGCGTCACGGAGATGCGACGCTACGCGCTCAGGTTCATGCACCTGACGGGCGTGATGGCGCGCCTCGAAGGCATCCTGCATACCGAGTACAACGAGTTCGACTCCCTCATCCGCCCTCTGGTCGCCTGGTTGGAAGGGCTCGGGGTGCGTTTTGCACTGGGGACTCGGGTCGTTGACCTCGCCGTGGCGTCGCCGCGGGGCAGAACCACCGTCACCGGCTTGACCATCGAGTCGGCGGAGGGTCGCTCGCGGGTGGCCCTCACGGCCGATGACCTGGTGTTCTTCACCAACGGGTCGCTCACCCAGAACTCCACCTACGGAGACAACCAGACTCCCGTGGCCTGGAACCTCGACCGCGACAACCGCGGCCTGTTCACCCTCTGGGAGAAGCTGGCCGCGCTCGATCCCAAGTTCGGACGTCCGGAGAAGTTCATCAGCTGGCCTGAGAAGACCCGCTGGCTCTCGTTCTTCGTCACGCTGGTTGACTACCCGGATTTCGTCGCCCACATCGAGAAGGTCAGCGGCGACCGGCGGGGCACGGGCGGCGCCGTCACGGTGAAGGATTCGAGCTGGGATCTGGGGTTCATCATCCACTCCAAGCCGTTCTTCCCCGATCAGCCCGAGAACGTCGACGTCTTCTGGGCCTATGGGCTGCGAGGTAACAACATCGGAGACTATGTCGAGAAGCCGATGGTGGAGTGCTCGGGAGACGAGATCCTGACCGAGTTTCTCTACCACCTCGGACTCGAGGACACCGCCGCGGCGTTCCTCCCCCATGCCAAGGTGTCACTGGCGGGCATGCCGTACATCACAAGCCAGTTCATGCCGCGGGCCATCGGCGACCGCCCCCGGGTCATCCCGGACGGTTGTGTCAACCTCGGCTTTCTCGGACAGTTCGTGGAGGTGGATGGCGACTGTGTCTTCACCGTGGAGACTTCGGTACGTACCGCCATGGAGGCCGTCTACGGGCTGCTGCAACTCGACAAGCCCGTCATTCCGCTCTCGCCGACGCAGTTCGACATCCGCCATATCGCCGGCCTGTTCAGGTCCAACCTTGAGGTCGAGGGCGTCGGCCTGAAGGACCTGCTGAATCCGTTCCTCCTGAAGGATCTGCTGAAGCTGTTCCTGCCGGCAGTGCTCCACCCCCGCGAGATGGTCGGACTTCTGAGCCGCATCCCCAAGCCGACTGATATTCGTCCCGGGACGTAACCGGCGCCGTGGCGTCACGGCCTGACCGCCACCGGTGCCAACGGTGCGTGGCGCCGCGTAATAGCGCGCAGCGCACCGCGTACTCCGTACCGAGGCGCGGCGTCGGCCCCGGTCGTAGCGTGGCTGGGGACCAAGGAGGCGTTCCATGCCACCGACCAAGAACCGGCCCGCGCAGCGTCCCGGGTTGGCGATGGTCCTGCGCGAGCCACATGGGAGCGGGATGCACCGGATGCTCAGCGCGGTCTCCGCGGACGCGCGAATGCTCAGTGCCCTGTCGATCGACGTCGCTCACGCTGCCGACCCGCGCCATCTCGCTCGCCGGCCGGCGGCGGCCGATCCTTTCGCGCTTCGGGACCCCGAGTACATCACGCGCACGCTCCCCGCGCTGCGCCTCATGGCGGACGTCTGGTTCCGCGCCGATGTGCGCGGGCTGGAGAATATTCCGCCCCGCGGGGCGGTGTTGCTCGTCGGCAATCACTCGGGGGGCACGCTGATCGCCGACACGTTCGTCTTCGCGCAGGCCTTCTACGACCATTTCGGTCCCGAGCGCGAGTTCTTCCAGCTTGCGCACGATCTCGTGTTCAAGGTGCCCGGTATCCGGGCCTTGCTCACGCCCTACGGGACGGTTCCGGCCTCACCGGAGAACATGGGGCGCGCGCTCGCCCGCGGCGCTGCGTTGCTCGTCTATCCCGGTGGTGACCACGAGACCTACCGGGCCAGTTGGCACTCGGCCGAGATTGACTTCGCCCATCGGACCGGCTTCGTGCGGCTCGCGTTGAAACACGGTGTGCGAATCGTTCCCGTGGTTTCGATCGGCGGCCAGGAGACGGCCCTGTTCCTCGGCCAGGGCGAGCACATCGCGCGTCTGCTGCACCTCCACCGGCTGCTGCGGATCGATGTCGCGCCGGTCCAGATCGCGCCGCCGTGGGGCGTCACGGTGCTCGACCTCCCGGGACGCGTTCCGCTCCCGGCCAAGATCTCGATCGAGGTGCTCCCGCCGATCGACCTCCGCGAGGAACTCGGCGGTGCAGGTGGCGATCCCGACCAGGGCTATGAGCTCGTCACGGGACGGATGCAGGACACGCTGCGCAAGCTCGACCAGGCACGTGCGCTGCCGCTGATCGGCTGAGCGCACACTCATCGCGGGGCCGGGGTGCGAGCCCTCAGCCCTGTCCGAGTACAGCCGGGGCTCGCTCGTCGTCGCCCTCGGCGGAGACCGGCACGAGCGCGTACAGCGCGCAGGCCAGCAGCACGAACAGAGGCCCAGAGTTCGGGTCGGTCGCGCCGCCGGCGAGGATCCCGCCGAACCCCTGTCCGACGATCCAGAACACCATGTTGATGACCATCGCCAGGACCAGGAACGCCCTGGCGTGCCAGTTACGCACGACGGCGATCGCGATCGCGGCCGAGCCTGCGGCCAGCGTCAGGCCGATCACCAGACCGTGGCCCCGGGCAGCCCCGCTGACCCAATCCTGAACGCTCGTCAGCCAGCCGGCCCCCGAGGGAGCGCCGTTGATTGCCTCGGCCACCGCGTTGGGGCTGGTTCCGGGTGCGGCGAGCCATAGCCACGCCATGAGCAGCCACAGCGCTCCCCAGGCGAGCCTCGCACCGCGAACGCCCAGGAGCCCCCCCGCACGGTTCCCGGGCCACACGAGCAGCCCGACGAGGAGGTACAGGAAGGCTGCTCCGGGCGCGCCCGAGAGAGGGCTGGTCATCGGCATGAGGACCATCCCGAATCCCTCGCCGAACCACCAGACGAGCAACGACCAGGCGAACGACAGAGCCAGCGCGGGCTTGACCGTGCGGCGGTGCAGCAGGCCGAGGCCGATCGCGATCTGCAGCAATGCGGAGACCGTGTTGAGCAGCGCCTGTTGGGACCCCATCCGAGTCGCCGCCCAGTTCACGCTGTCGGCGACCCAGGGCGGCTGTCCGACCGCCACCGACCTCAGCGCAGCGATGAAGCCGCCTCCGTACATGAATGACTGCAGCTGCAGCCCGCCGTCGAGCAGCCAGATCAGCCCCAGCCACGTCAGGATCGAGCGGCGGCCGTCCGCGAACAGGTACTGGCGCGCCCGCACGATCGGCGCGGCACCAAAGGTCCGTGGCGCCGCATGCGCCTGCCCCCCGGCGCCGGAGCGCCTGGGCAGGGCGGGAAGGCCGGGCGAGGACAGGGACATGGCGCTGACGATAGGCGCGCGAGCGCGCGCGAACGTGGTAGGTCCCCCGCAGGCCGAGCGCGGACAAGTACCCAAAGGCGGGTCTCCGGCGCGGGCCACGCGCGTCTCCGGGTCAAAGGTGCCACGAGCGGACGTCAACGGTGTAAGACTTGGCCCATTAGCTGCATTCTCTGATCGGAGGTCTGTATGGCGGAGAGCGTGTACCGCGTCACCGAGGTGGTGGGGGTCAGCAGTGAGTCCTGGGAGGCCGCTGCCCGGGTCGCGGTCGAGACCGCGGCCAAGACCGTGCGCGAGCTGCGCGTGGCCGAGGTCGTTCGTCAGGACTTGACGGTTCAGGACGGCGGTGTCCTCAACTACCGGATTCGCCTAGGGATCTCGTTCAAGTACGACCCGAGCGAATAACCAGCCTCGCGACGGAATCTCGCCCCGGTCGCTGTCCGGCCGGGGCGAGGCACAGCATCACCTGCCACCACCTGTCAGCTGATCCGGGCGCGCCGCCGTTTGTCTATCCGCTGGCCTGCGGCGAGGTCTGCTCCTGTGACTCGGCCAGCACAACCGTCCCCAGCAGGGCCAGGGCAAACGCCGTGAGAACGCCGACGGCCCGGAGGCCGGTGAGATGCAGGGACTCGTGGAACAGAGCCAGCCCCAACACCACGCTGGCGATCGGATCAGACGCCGAGCTGGTGGCCATCGTGGCCGCCAGCGAACCCGTGTTGAGGGCCAGCTGGTTGAGGGTCATCGACACGTAGCCAATCCCGATCAGCGCGTACAGCTCCCAGCTGCTCAGCACCTGGATCAGGCCGGTGTCCAGCTCGTGGACCACCGCCTTGGTCAACGCGGCCGAGAGCGCGAACAGGAGCCCGGCCGCCGTGCCCAGCAGCGCCGCCCGGCGTGGCGCGGGACCCCGGTGCCCGAGCAGCGCGAGCGGCGTGCAGGCCGCGGCGGCGACGACGCCGACCAGCAGCCAGGCGGAGAGCGTTGCCCCATTCCGGCCCCCCGACGGACTGGCCAGCACGAGAAAGGCCGCCAGGGCGAGGACCACGAGGGCCGCGGCCGCGATTTCGTGGCGGCCCACGCGCTGGCCACTGAGGCGCACGCCGAGCGGCAACGCGAAGACCACGCTGACGACCAACAATGGCTGGACCAGACTCAGGCGCCCGGTCCCCAGCGCGGCGGCCTGAGCCACGAAACCGAGGCCGTCGGCGGCGATTCCCGCCAGCCATACGGGCCGCCGGGCCATCCGCAGGATCAGCCCGGAGTGGGCGCCGGCCGAGGGGGCGCTGGCGCCGGCCCGCTGCTGCAGCACGGTACCGAGGGCGAACAACAGCGCCGAGACCAGGGACAGGGCTATCGCCAAACCAGGACCTCCGGGCTCATCGGCGACCCTCAGCCCATCTGGGCGGCGATGTACTCCGCGATCGCCAGCGATGAGGTGGCGCCGGGCGACGGAGCGTTGCGGATGGCCACGATCGGCCCGAGCTGCGAGATGCGAAAGTCGTCGACCAGGGTGCCTGAGCGATCGACGGCCTGCGCCCGGACTCCGGCCCCTCCGCTGATCACATCCGTGTCGGTCAGCGACGGAACGAAGGCTCGGGCCTCCGCCACGTAGCGTCGTCTGTACAGCGACCCGGTGATTTCCCGCAGTCCGGTTCTCCAGTGCCGGGCCGCCATGCGGTAGAAGCCCCCAAAGCGGAGCGTCTGCCCGAGATCTCTCGCGGACACCGAGCGCCACCGGTATCCCTCCCGAGCCAGGGCGAGGACCGCATTGGGTCCGATGTCCACGCCCCCGTCCAGCCGGCGGGTGAAATGGACCCCGAGGAACGGGTACCGCGGGTCGGGGACCGGATAGACCAGCCCCCGGATCAGCCCGGTGCGCTCGGGCACCAACTGCAGGTACTCCCCCCGGAACGGGATGATCATCGGGTCGGCGGTGTCGCCGGCCCCCCGAGCCAGGCGATCGGAATACAGCCCGGCGCAGATGACCACCCGGTCAAACCACAGGCTCACCTCACCGGCACGAAGGCGGGCCCTGTCCCCGGCGGCGGTCAACCCGGACACCTCGGTTCCGAGGCGCAAGGCGCCCCCGGCCGCCACGACGTCCCCGGCCAGCGACTCGGCGACGGCACGAAAGTCGGTGATGGCGGTGCTCGGCGAATGCAGGGCGGCGACCCCGGCGACGTGGGGCTCGACCGTGGTCAGCTCACGGCCCGACAGCCAGCGCAGACCGGGGACACCGTTGATCTGCGCGCGGTCGCGAAGCCCGCGGAGCGTGGTGACTTCATCCTCATTGCGGGCCACGATCACCTTGCCGCACTCCTCGTAGGGCAGCGACCGCTCGGCGCAGTAGCTCCGCAGCAGGCTGACGCCACGGCGGCAGAGCCGCGCCTTGAGCGAACCCGGGGCGTAGTAGACGCCGGCATGGACGACGCCGCTGTTGTGGCCGGTCTGGTGGACGCCGACGGCGCTCTCCTTCTCGAGCACGGTCACCTCGGCCCCGGACGTTTGGGTGAGGTGGCGAGCCAGGGCCAGGCCGATGATTCCCGCCCCAACGACGGCCACCCGCTGTTCGGGCACGCCTAGCGCCCCGATTCACCAATTCGGGACACTAGAAGCCGGTCCGTTCGGCCACGGCCGACACGCGCATGCGGAAGTGCAGTCCCACGAGCCCCACCGGGCTGAAGGTCAGTCCTCGCGCGGGGGGGGCTGGAAGATGATCCGCTTGAGCTCGGACCGCGCGTTGCCGCTCAGGCGCATGGCGGTCTGAAAACCCTCCTGGCCGACCTCACCGCTGTCGATGGCCCGCCTGAGCTCATCGACGGCGGGGCGGTCCTCGTCAGCGATGTCGTCGCGACCCCCGTCGAGCAGGATCAGATGACGGGGGCGCTTGATCCGGTGGGCCATCCGGGTGAAGCGCTCCCGCTCGTCGCGATCAAAGCCCTCGATCGGTACGACCACCGTCTGACTGGCCTGTAGCCGCTTGAGCACGGCGGCCTCGAGCAGCGTCCGGGAGCGCTCCTCAAGTTCGCTCTCGGCCACGCGACCGGCGAGCAGCTTGCGGACCTTGGCCAGCGACATCGCCGCGCCGCGCTCTTCAATCACGCGATCGGCGAACCCGTCCGGATCGAGCTTCGCCGGTCCGACGATGACCACCAGACTGCCTGGGGAATACCGCATCCGATAGGACGGGGTGAGGACGCGGCAGCGACCGGAGATGTCCACCGGGCGCGGCCGGGAGCCCTCGGGGCGCGGGCGCTCGGAGGACCAGCCGGTCCGTTCGTCATCCCCGATCTTGACGCTGCGGGCACTCGGGTTGTCTCGCATGCAGACATCATCGCTGAAGCTGTCCCGCGGCGTATCCAGGTCCGCCGCCTAGCCTCAGAGGCATGACCACAGCCCAACATGAAATCGGCTCCGGCTTCGGAGCCAGAACCACGGCCGCCGAGGTGCTGGCCGGCATCGACCTGTCCGGCAGGCTGGCTCTGATCACCGGGGGCTACTCCGGGATCGGCCTCGAGACCACGCGTGCCCTGGCCGGCGCCGGAGCGAGAGTGCTGATTCCCGCGCGCCGCCCCGCGGCGGCCCGTGAGGCGCTCACGGGTCTCGACACCGTGCGCGTCGAGACGCTCGACCTGGGCGACCTGCGCAGCGTGGCCACCTTGGCCGCGAAGCTGCTCGACGCCGGCGAGCCGATCGACATCGTGATCGACAGCGCCGGGATCATGGCCTGCCCCGAGACACGCGTCGGCGATGGCTGGGAGGCCCAGTTCGCCACCAATCACCTCGGCCACTACGCGCTCGTCAACCAGATCTGGCCGCTGATCGCCGACGGCGGGGGACGGGTGGTCGCGGTCTCCTCCGGAGCCCACCGGCGCAGTGGGATCCGCTGGGATGACGTTCAGTTCGAGCATGGCTACGACAAGTGGGCTGCCTACGGGCAGGCCAAGACCGCCAACGTCCTGTTCGCCGTGCATCTCGACAGGCTCGGCCAGGAGGCCGGGGTACGCGCGTTCGCGCTGCATCCGGGCGGGATCATGACGCCGCTGCAGCGGCACCTGAGTCAGGAGGAGATGCGCGAGCGCGGCTGGATCGACGAGGCCGGCCGGCCGATCAACGCCAGCTTCAAGTCCCCCGAACAGGGCGCCGCGACCCAGACCTGGGCGGCCACCTCCCCCCAGCTCGACGGACTGGGCGGGGTCTACTGCGAGGATTGCGAGATCGCCGAGGTCAACGATGACCCCGAAGGCACGACGGGCGTGCGCTCCTACGCCATCGACCCCGCCGAGGCTCGGCGCCTGTGGGAGTTGTCGGCCGAACTGACCGGCGTCAACGCGTTCACGTGATCCCGATGCGTGTCTCCCTTCCCCGGCTGTCGTTGCCTCCAACAGCAGCCGAGCGCCGCTTACGGGGCTCGCCGAACTTCTCGCGGACCTTGAGCGCGGCCGGCCGGGGTCAGATCGCCGACCGGCGGCCGCCGTACGCTGGGAGCCCCTGCCACCGCTCCCCACACCAGCCGCACTGATCACCACCGAGCGTCTCCTGCTCGAGCCCTTGCGGGTTGAGCACGCCGAGGAAATGGCCGGGCTCCTCGACGACGACCGGCTGCACGAGTTCACCGGCGGCGCACCACTGACCCGTGACGGGCTCCGCCGTCAGTACGCGCGCCAGGCGGCGGGGCGCTCGGCCGACGGCGCCGCGAGCTGGCTCAACTGGATTCTGCGTCGCCGCCACGATCATGTCGCCGTCGGCTACATCCAGGCGACGGTGCCGGCCGTCCCTCCGGCGCGCACGGCCGCGCTGGCCTGGATGGTCGGGCTCGCCTTCCAGGGTCAGGGATACGCCCGCGAGGCCAGCGCCGCGGCGATGCGGACCCTCAGCGCCGACGGCATCAACTCCTTCACGGCCAGGATCCACCCGGAGCATGCCGCCTCGATCGCCCTGGCCAGAAGCCTGGGCTTTCGGCCCACCAGCGAGTGGATCGACGGCGAGACGGTGTGGGCGGCCGAGTTCGGCCGCCGGGAGCCGGCGGCGCCGAGTTGACACCGGAGCCGCGATTAGTTTCTGCTCCCTCGCTGGTCTAAGCAACACTGGACGATCAGGTCCACCGCGTCAGCGGACGCGCCAGCGAGAGACAATCTGGGAGGTGAGCGTGAGCAGTGATGGGGCAATCCGGGGGGCGCCCGACGCAGGGGCGATCGTGGCCAGTGCACTCCGGCGGACGTTCAAGGGTGGGATCGAGGCCGTCCGGGGCATCGACCTGACCGTGGCCGAGGGCGAGGTGTTCGGCTTCCTGGGCCCGAACGGCGCCGGCAAGACAACGACCGTGCGGATGCTGTGCACTCTGCTGCCGCCCACCGCGGGCACGGCCACCGTGGCCGGGCTGGACGTGGTCAGGCATGGCGCCGAGGTGCGCCGCCGGATCGGCGTCGCCTTGCAGGAGATCGGCCTTGATCCCGTGCAGACCGGGCGCGAGCTGCTCGAGCTCCAGTGCGGGCTCTACGGGCTGACCGGGAACGCGGGCCGGACACGGGCCGCCGAGCTGCTCGAGCTGGTCGGTCTCAGCGCCGCCGGGGACCGGCGGACCAAGACGTACTCCGGCGGCATGAAGCGCCGCCTCGACCTGGCCAGCGCGCTCGTGCACGCGCCTAGCGTCCTGTTCCTGGACGAGCCCACCACGGGCCTTGATCCGGCCTCCCGGCTGTCGATCTGGGCCGAGGTCCGGCGCATCAACGGTGCGGGCAACACCGTCTTCCTGACCACGCAGTACCTGGAGGAGGCCGACCAGCTGTGCGATCGGGTGGCGATAATCGACGGCGGCGTGATCGTCGCCGAGGGCACGCCGGAGCAGCTCAAGGCCGAGATGGGCCATGACGTGGTCTCGGTTTCGCTCGACGGCGCCACGGCTACCGCGACCGAGGCCGCTCTCATGGGCCTCGCCGGACTCGAGCGGGTCGTCGCCGAGCCCGACGCGCTCGCCCTGTACGTCGAGAACGGCGCCGGTTCGATCGCCGAGATCGTGCGCCGGCTGGATGCCGCGGGGATCACGCCGGGACCGATCTCGGTTGCGCGCCCCACCCTCGACGATGTCTTCCTGAATGCCACCGGGCGACGCCTCGAAGGCCATCAGCCGGAACCGACCCGCGATGAGGTGCGCGCATGACCGAGATCCTGCTTCTGGGCCGTCGAGCGGTGCGCGAGGTCGTGCGCATGCCCGAGGCCACCATCCCGACGCTGTTCATCCCCCTGTTCTTTCTGGTCGTCAACATCGGCCAGGTCTCGCGGACCTTCCCGAGCAGCACCCCGTTCCTGCGCGGCGAGGGCTACGTGGCCTTCCAGCTGCCGGTGTCGTTGATGTTCGCCGTGGCCACCGCCACCAGTGGCCTCGCCCTGGTCACCGACATCGAGCTCGGCTACTTCGACAAGCTGCTGGTGGCGCCGGTGCGGCGCTCCTCGCTCATCCTCGGGCGCCTGATGGCCGACCTGACCCGCGGGGTCCTGGCCTCAGCGTTGGTGCTGCTGGTTGGGCTGGCGCTCGGCGCGAGCGTGCGCTCGGGGGTACTGGGGGCGGTCGTGATCGTGCTGCTGTCGGCCCTGTTCGGAGTCGCCTACGCCGGCTTCGGAATCCTGGTGGCGCTGCGCACCCGCAACGTCCAGGCCACCCAGTCGAGCTTCCTGCTGTTCTTCCCGCTGCTGTTCCTGACGCCGAACTTCGTGCCCTTCGACCGCCTCTCCTCACTGATGGAGACGCTGGCCCGGATCAACCCGATCAGCTACGTGATCGTGGGCCTGCGCGGGCTGATCATCGACGGCTGGAACGCCGGCCAGCTGGCGTTGACCCTCGGCGTGATCCTGGCCCTCGGCGTGGTCCTGACCGGCCTGTCGCTGCGGACGATTGCGGTCTACGACCGCTCCTGAGCGTAACGCTCAGGGTCGGTGGCAGAGGACCTGGAAGACCGAGGTGAACCCGGTCTCGAAGCCGCGACGGGCGGCGCGCAGGTACAGCCGCCAGATCCGCATCCGTTCTGGCCCGACGAGCCGCGTGGCCTCATCCCAGTTGCTGTGCAGGTTGCGCGTCCACTCCTGCAGGGTGCGCGCATAGTCCATCCGGAAGCCCTCGATATGGGTGGGCTCGAACCCGCCCCGCTCCACCGCGGCCAGAATGCGGGAGAGGTGCAGGGGAGCCGCGTCCGGGAACACGAAGCGCTCCGAGAACGGCCCCGCTTCAGGGTCGCCGATGCGCAGCCGGGCGATGCCGTGGTTGAGCAGCCGGCCCCCCGGCCGCAGCACCGAGGCCAGCAGCGCGGTGTAGGCGTCGACGTTGGCGTTGCCGACGTGCTCGACCATGCCGATCGAGGAGATCGCATCGAACTGCTCCCCACCCAGGTCGCGGTAGTCCTGCAGGCGGATCTCGATCTGGTCCTGCAGGCCGGCGTCCCGAACACGCTGCTGGGCCAGTGCGGCCTGTTCGGCCGACAGCGTGATCCCCGTCACCCGCACGCCGTGCTCGCGCGCAGCATGCAGGGCGAAGCTGCCCCATCCGCAGCCGACATCAAGCACGCGCTCGCCGGCCTTCAGCCCCAGCTTGGTACAGACGAGCTCGAGCTTGGCGGCCTGAGCCTCCTCGAGCGTCTGAGCCCCGCGCGAGAAGATCGCGCACGAGTACGTCATCGACTCGCCCAGGAACAGGCGGAAGAATTCGTTGGAGACGTCATAGTGGTGAGTCACCGCGCGCCGGTCGCGCGCCCGGCTGTGGCGGCGCCCGCGCGGGCGCAGTTCGGCGGCCGGCGGCCGCGGG
>DASVYO010000032.1:0-2071 GCA_036392135.1 Solirubrobacteraceae bacterium | reverse complement strand
CGTCAGGGGCCGGCCGACCGGCCGGCGCGCTCGGAGACCGGCGAGCGCCGCGCCGAGCGTCAGCGCGCGCGGAGCGCGGCCCGCTCCGCTGAGGAGGCGGGCGCCACGCGGATGCCCGGCGCCGAGTTGTGGGCGCGGGTGCTGGTGGCGGTGCCCGCCGCGATCATCGCGATCGTGTTCGTGAAGCTGGGCGGGCTGGCCTTCGCGCTGTTCATGATCGCCGCCGGGGCCCTGTGCATGCATGAGCTCTACGGGATGCTGGCCCGCTGGCGAACGGCGCCCGCCGTGGGGTTCGCCGCGCTGGCCACCATGGTCATCGCCGCCCGCTACGGGACCGAACGCGACGTGCTCGAGATTGCCGTCGCCGCCCTGCCCGTGACCTTTCTGGTCGTGATCGCCCGCGGCCACCCCGGCGCGAGCACGGTGGCGATCGCCGGCACGCTGCTCGGCATCTACTGGATCGCCTTCGCCTTCGCTCATGCCACGCTGCTGCGCCAGGTCCCCAACGGCATGGGGGTCATCATCGACATCCTGGTCGGCACGTTCCTGGGCGACACCGCGGCGTACTTCGGCGGACGGCTGTTCGGGCGCCGCCCACTGGCCCCATCGATCTCCCCGCACAAGACGGTCGAGGGTCTGTTCTGCGGGATGCTGATCACGATGGTCAGCGTGTTCGTGGCCGGCACCTTCCAGCCCTGGCTGAGCCAGGGCGATGCGCTCCTGCTCGGCCTCACGGTGGCCGTGCTGGCCCCGCTCGGAGACCTGTTCGAGTCGGTCGTCAAGCGGGACGCGGGCGTCAAGGACGCCGGCAACCTGTTCGGTGCCCATGGTGGGGCGCTGGATCGGCTCGACGCAGTCATCTTCACGATCGTCGGCGGCTACTACGTGTGGCTGGCCGTGATGCAGTGAGGGAGATCCGCCTGCGGGTCCCGGCCGCCGACGTCGAGACCGTCCTCGACCGGCTGCTGCCGCTGGCGCCCGGAGGCGTGCGCGAGCGCGAGCGGGGGCGGGACACCGAGCTTGTCATGCGCGGCGGCGAGCCGCCCGGACCGCAGGAGCTGAAGCGGCTGTTCCCGGATGTCCTGCGCCACGTCGAGGAGCGCGAGGTCCCCGACGACCCGCGGGAGCGCCGGGCCGCCGACTACGAGCCTGAGCTGATCGGGGGCCGGCTGGTGGTTCGCCCGGATTGGGCTCCCCGCGCCGACCCGGCGCCCCCGGTCGAAATCGCGCTCGGCGAGGGCGGGGCGTTCGGCGCCGGCCGCCACCCGACGACTCGCGCCGGCTCGAGCAGCTGCTCGATCTCGTGCCGTGCGGCAGCTTCGCCGACCTCGGATGCGGGACCGGGGTCCTCGCCATCCTCGCCGCCAAGCTCGGCTGGAGTCCGGTGCTCGCGGTGGATCTCGACGATCACAGCGTCGACGCGACGCTCGCCAACGCCGCGCTCAACGACGTGGCCGTCCGCGTGACGGCGGCCGATGTGACGCGCGATCCGGTCCCGGTCGCCGACGGGATCGCCGCCAACGTCCCCACGGCCGTCCATCTCAGCCTCGCCGCGCGGCTTCCGGAGCGGCTCCCACAGGTGGCGCTCCTGAGCGGCTTCGCCCCCGACGCCGCCGACGAGATACTCGCCGCATACGCCGCCCGCGGGCTCCACGAGCGCCGGCGGATCGACGCGCATGCGTGGACCGTGGCCCTGATGGCGCGCTGAACCGGAGATCTCCGCAGCGCCGCGCCGGACGCGGACGTCTGATCGAGCGGGGGTTGCACGCGGCGTGCGGGTGCGAGAGGATCGGCGCTCAGTCGTTCTTCTTGACCGGGGGTAATCCATGACTGAGTACGTGCGCTACCGCATGGCGGCGGCGAAATTGGGGGTCACGATGGCCTTTCTCGGGCTGCTGAACGGCCTCACGTCGCATGCGGCGGCCAGGCAGCCGGCCAACGCCCGTGAGGCGGCGGCGACCAACTACCTGAAGCTGACCGGGCTCCCCCCGGCGGTGGCCCAGCAGTTCATGAAGCTCGAGTTGAAACTTCAGCGCCAGTTCTACGACAAGCGGGGGATCGACAAGACCTT
>DASVYO010000031.1:0-7894 GCA_036392135.1 Solirubrobacteraceae bacterium | reverse complement strand
ACCGCCCGGTCCGACCGGGGCCGCTTCGCCGACCGGTGCGGTCGACCCAGGACTGCGGGCCTGGGTGGGCGGTGATTCCCCTCCGCCGGCGCCGGGGGCGCTGTGGGTCGGCGCGCTGGCGGACGAGGTCGCGCGCGCCGGCTCCTCCCCGCTGTCCCTGCTGTTGGCCGAGCTGGAGGACGCCGACCGTGTGCTGGCCGTCGAACCCGAACCCGACGTGACCTTCAGCGAGTTCACGCAGGCGCTGCGGCGCGCCGTCCGCCGTCAGGACATCCTGGTCTGCGAGACCCCCGCCCGTGCCTGGGTGATCGCCCGCGACACCGACGGCGCCGCCGCCCGAATCCTGGCCGACGAGATCGCCGCCTCGGTGCGGGAGGCTCGGCCGTGGCGCGGCGCCCCGATGGTGGCCAGCGTGGGCCGCGCCGTCCTCGGTCAGGATGGGAACACGCCGGCGGAGCTGATCGAGGCCGCGGAGCAGGCGCGGTTCGCCGCCTCGGCCGGTGGCCCGGTGTGAGCCGGCTCCGGCTCTAGGAGGGCGTCGAGGACGACGCGCTTAAGGGAGCGGCCGGGACTGAGACCGCGCCGATCCAGGCCGTGCCGGTGTCGCCGAGGGCCTCGCCCGTGGCCATCGTCAGGTCCCAGTCGGCGTGGTTGGCGTAGGGGCCGCGATCGATCACGGGGACGATCATCGTCCGCCCGTTGTAGAGGACCGCGACCTTGGTCCCGCAGCGCAGCGTGCGACTGGCGACGCCGATGGTGCTCCGGCGCAGGCGCATCCCGCAGGCCGTGCGGTGGCCGTAGAAGCCCGGGCCGTACAGCGTGGCCAACGAGTTCCGGAAGACGGTGACGGTCAGCGTGGGGGCGGCCGACGCGGAGGAGGCCGAACCGGGCTGCGCGAGCAGCGCGCGGATCTGGAAGCGGCCGGCGCCGTTCGTGCTCCAGGTCACGGTGAACGAACCGTCGGGGGCCACGGTGGTGCTCACGGTCGGGGTCCACTGCCAGTGTGTCTGCTGGCCGAGGCGCTCGATCTCGATCGTCTTGCCCGCGGCGCCGGAGGTGGTGCCGGAGAAGGTCAGGCCGCTGCGCAGCAGTGTCGAGGCGCTCGTGTTGAGCGTGATCCCGTCTCCCGAGGCGCTGACCGGGCCGCTGGGGGCGGCCGTCGGTGCGCTGCTGCTGCTGGACGAGCTGCCCGTGCCGCCCATCCCGGCGCCGCCGTTGGGGACGCTGGCCCAGGCCATCGCTGGCAGCACGAACAGCCCGCTGAGAACCACCAGCAGGAAACAGGCATGGGTACGACGATTGCGAATTGGGGCGCTCATCCGGGTTGGCCGTTGCCTACGGGGTGAGCTGACGGGCTCGCGCTGTTGGCGCTACGGCCTCTATCGGGCCGATTCGCCCCTGCGGACCTTGATCCGCAAGTGGTTCCCCCGCCGACCGCCCGCTGACGGACGGTCGTTCGGCTGGTTGGCGCCGGGCAGTATACGTAATGTCGCGCCGCGGGGCGAGCGGGTCCGCTCGGGCGCGCGGCGGCCGAGAATCAGGTGGGCCGGCCCTCCGCGCCGACCCCCCGGCTGCTCAGCGGCGGGGCAGCCGTGACAGCGCGCTGCGCAGGGCTCGCGCGCCGGCCTGGAGGCCGATCTCGGCCAGCTCGGCGGCGGCCTGGACCGCCGTCTCCAGAGGCCCCGGGGTCTCCGGCGCCGACTGGGAGGGCCGTGGCTCGGGCGCGGGCTGGGGCGGCCGGGCCGCCTGCGGCTTGGACTTGGCCGCCTGTGCCCTGGGCTTGGGCTTGGGCTTGGCGGCCGGCTTGGGCTTGGGTTTGGCGGCCTGCGGCTTGGGCTTGGGTTTGGCGGCCTGCGGCTTAGGCTTGGGTTTGGCGGCCTGCGGCTCGGGCTTGGCCACCGGCTTGGGCTTGGTGGTTGCTCGCTGCGGCGCGGCCTCGGCCTGGGCGGTCGGAGGAACGGCAGCCGGGGCGGCCGGGGTGTCGGGCGCCGGTGCGGCCTGCGCCGCGGGTGCGTCGGGGGTCACCGGGGGCGCCGGTGTCGGCGGAGGTGTGGGCGTTTCGGCCGCGGGGCGTTTGGCGCTGCGGCGGTGGGGGCGGGTGCGAGGCAGGCCGCCGAGGACTCCGGGTGGGGTTTCGTCGCTCATCGGCCCATCATCGCGCACCGTGGCGATCAGGGCTTGGAGCCCGGTCCGGCGGTCCCGATCGGCCCCGCACGCGGGAGCAACCTCTCCGACCGTCCTAAAGTCGTGCAGAGAAAAGAGCGGAACTTTGAAACGCGGACCCTTGTTCTACGTAGTTAGTGCAGACATAAAGCAGGCGGCGCGGTTGCGCCGAGGTCCTCTGGGCCAACCCGCAGCACCGGCCGCGTTGACTTCGTCATGCGGCAGAATTACAGTTTCACGCATGTTTGAATAGCGGTCGTGCGCTCTTAGCGCGCGACCTAGTCGCTGTTACTCGGCGCCTTTGCGGGCGTAAGGATGGAAACGGAACCTGATGTCAGTAGCGGAACTGCAGGAACTCGAAGAGATCAAGGGACTGGTCAACCGGGGGCAGCAGCTCGGCGTACTCACCTACTCCGAGATCGCCGGCGCCGTGGCTGAGCTGGATCTCGACGAGACCGACGTCGAGGAGCTGCACGGTTTCCTCGAGCGGGCGGAGATCGAGCTGGTGGAGGAGGTCGACCCCGCCCAGGCCGCGACCGAGGTCGAGCGGGCTCCGGACAAGCGCGGGCGTCGCAAGGCGAAGACCGCGATCGATCTGAAGCCCGACATGACGACCGACTCCTTGCAGCTGTTCCTCAAGGACATCGGCAAGGTCCGTCTGCTCACCGCCCAGGAGGAGGTCGACCTGGCCAAGCGCATCGAGCGCGGCGATCTCGACGCCAAGCAGAAGATGGTCGAGTCGAACCTGCGGCTGGTCGTTTCGATCGCCAAGAACTACCGCAACCAGGGCCTGCCCTTCCTGGACCTGATCCAGGAGGGCACGCTGGGCTTGGTCCGCGCCGCGGAGAAGTTCGACTACCGCAAGGGCTTCAAGTTCTCCACCTATGCCACCTGGTGGATCCGCCAGGCCATCGCCCGTGCGCTGGCCGACAAGGCTCGGACGATCCGGATCCCGGTTCACGTGGTCGAGAAGCTCAACAAGATCGGCCGCGCCGAGCGCAAGCTGGTCACCGAGCTGGGTCGCGAACCGACCGCGGAGGAGATCGCCGAGGTCACGGGCATCGAGCCCGAGGAGGTCGAGTCGATCAAGCGCTCGGCGCAGGCGCCGGTCTCGCTGGAGAAGCCGGTCGGCGATGAGGAGGAGTCCGAGTTCGGCCAGTTCATCGCCGACGAGCGGGCGGAATCTCCGTACGAGCGGGCTGCCGAGATCCTCACCAAGGAGGCGCTGCGCGAGGCGCTGGAGAACCTCAGCTACCGCGAGCGGCGCGTGCTCGAGCTGCGCTACGGCCTCGGCGGCGAGCATCCGCGCACCCTTGACGAGGTCGGCCGCACGTTCAACGTCACGCGCGAGCGGATCCGCCAGATCGAGAACCAGTCGCTGAAGAAGCTGCAGTCTCTGGCCGAAGCGCAGAAGCTGCGCGACGTGGCCTGATCAGCCCGGTCGACCAGCCCCCCGTGCGATGCCGCCGGTTGCCTGTCCGGGCGACCGGCAGTGCCGTGTCTGGATCTGCCGGGCTCGCGCGGTGAGCGCCGCCCGGCGGTGGCGGGCGGCGCCGGGCACTTCAGTTGGTGAAGCATTGCGCTAGAATCGACTGACGAGATGGCAGATAGAGATTCGTGTCCGGTGTGCCGGACGGCCGAGATCGTGTGCGGGAAGTGGACGCTGCTGGTCATCCGTGACCTGGCGGAGGGCCGCTCCCGGTTCTGCGAGCTCGAACGGTCTCTGGAGGGCATCAGCCCTCGCACGCTGTCGCTGAGGCTCCGCGCCCTGGAGGAGGAGGGGATCGTGAAGCGCCAGACGTTCCCCGAGGTGCCTCCGCGCGTCGAGTACGTGCTGACGGACAAGGGCCGCGCGCTGGTCCCGCTGATCGAGGACATGCGCGTCTACGGACGGCAATGGCTGGGCGCGGGGTGCCGCCCCCAGGCCGCCGGATCCGAGCCCGATTCCGAGCCGGTCCCCGCTCTGGCCTGAGGGGCGACGTGAGGCTCGCCGTCGCCGCCGACGAGCTGACCGGCGTGGCCACGGCCCTGCTCGAGCAGCTGAGCGCGCGCGGGCATGAGCTGCTGACCCACGGCGCCTACGCCGAGGATGAGCGGGCCGACTGGGCGTGGGCCAGCGAGCGTGCGGCTCGGGACGTGGCCGCGGGCCGAGCCGATCAGGCCGTCGTGGCCTGCTGGACGGGCACGGGCGCCTCGATCGCCGCCAACAAGGTCGCCGGCGTCCGCGCGGCGCTGTGTGCCGACGCCGCCACCGCGGCCGGCGCCCGGCGCTGGAACGATGCCAATGTCCTGGCCCTGAGCCTGCGGTCCACCTCAGAGGCGGAGCTGGGCGAGATCCTGGACGCCTGGTTCGCCGGCCGGGCCAGTGCCGAGCGGGCCGACACCGACAACATCGCGCACCTGGGCGAGATCGAACGGGCCGATTGACCCGGATCCTCGAGCTCGAATCAGCCGGCTGATCTCGTTGCAAGTCCGCCTGCCGCCCGCCGGATCCCGCGCCAGTCGGCAGGATCCGGGGCCTCGGCGGAGAATTCGCGGCCGTGCGCAACGCCGCCCTGCACCATCAGCTGGAGGCCTTCACGGTCGACGCCTCGAGCCGGCTGTCGGCTGAGCTGGCCGCCGGGGCGGAGATGCCGTTCGAGCTCGATGAGGAGCGGGGCGGGGGGCGGCCGTCGCTCTACTGCTATCGGCCGCTGACCGGCCTGTTCATCCAGCGACATGCGCCGGCCCTGGGCGTGCTGCCCAGCTGGGAGGCGGCCGAGTCGCGCCTGGCCGTCTCCGATGCGCTCGAGGACTACCTCCACGAGCAGGGCGAGTCACGCATCCCCCGCGACCCGCGGGGGCAGGCCCGCGCCGTGCTGGTCACCTTCCTGGGACGGGTGTTCGCCGGGCGCAGTGATTTCGGATTCGAGCCCGCCCATTTCGAGGCGGCCTACTCCGATCTCGAGCGCGCCCTGTACGAGGGGCATTGCACGGCCACGGTGATCGCTCCCGTGCTCGGCGTGGCGCTGGATGTCAACACGGCGGAGCTGGCGCTGGGCGATGGTCTGTCGCTGCTGCGTGGCGATCTGATGCCCGACGCGCCGGCCGACGCGGTGTGGGGGGACGGGGAGGAGCCGAACGTGCTCGCCGTGCTGTCGGTCGACCAGGAGCGTTCGGCCCGGCCGCCGGTCTCGGTGGCCCGCACCCGCTTCCGGCGGGTCCTGACCGCGCTGCGGCTGTTCGAGCGCGGGGGGTACGCGATCGGGCCCGTGGCCTGGACGCGGACCGAGGCCGGAAGCTGGCGTCCCGTGCCGATCGGGGCCAGCGGGCGCCCCCGGTTCCTGACCCTGGTCCGGGCCGCCCAGGAGGACGAGCTGCGCGCCTTCTGTGATCTGGTCACCCGGCGGCTGCCGGGCGGCGGCGAGCTGGCCTGGGCGCTGGCCCGGTTCGAGATGGGCTGTGAGCGCCTGGCGCCGTTCGAGGCCCTGACCGACTATCTGCTCGCCCTCCGGGCCCTGCTCGAGCCCGAGGGGCCGGCCAGCGGCCGCCTGGCTCAGCGCCTGGCCGTGATCTGCGCACGCCCCGAGGACCGCGCTGCGCTGGCCGAGCGGACCGCCCGGGCGGTGGCGCTGGAGCGAGCCGTCATCACCGGCCTGGTCCCGGCCGGATCCCGGGTCGACGCCGTGGTGGACGAGCTGTCCGAGCATCTGCGGGCGATCCTGAGGGACGCTCTGTGCGGCCATCTCGACGCCGACCTTCGTGGCGTCGCCGATGAGCTCCTGGCCGAAGCGGCCGCCGAGCCGGCGCGATAGCCTGAGAGGTGACCGCTCCCTACTCGGCCTCCGCGGAGGCCGGGAGTGTTTTGCCCGCCAGGCCTAACACGTAAGTCCTGGGGCTCGTATGAAGTCAGGGGGAGCGCGATCATCAGAACGGGCGGGCCGGGAGGCCCGCCCGTTCTGTATTAACGCGCCAGGTCAGTCAGCCCGTGGGCTCAGCGCCGGGTTCGGGGCTGCATGCTCCCGTTCCCGGAGTCCGTCGGTTGACCCGTGGATGGGTCCAGGAACAGGCGGCGATTGCCCTGCTCCTGGAAATTGAACATGTTCTCCAGCGTGCCGGTGGCGGCATCATTGGAGCCGTTCCCGATGCGCTGCCCGGCCAGCCAGTTGTCCTCGATGAACTTCACGACCGAGCTCTGCGCCGTGGTCGTGTTGTCCACGAAGTTCGACCGGCTGTAGGGCGAGATGACCAGCAGCGGCTGACGGGGTCCGTACCCGCAGCGGGCCTGCTGGCCCGACGGCGGGGCGCCGTTCCCGCACGCCCCCGTTCCCGTCAGCGCGTCCAGCGGCGTTTGGGATTGAGTGATGATCGGACCCATCTGGTGGTCGTACCACCCGTCGCTGTCGTCGTAGGCGATGACCACGGCCGTGCTCTTCCAGCTCGACAGGTGCTCGAGATGGTTGATCGTGTCGACGAGGAAGTGCTGCTCATCGATCGGATCCGAGTAGCCGGCGTGACCGTCCTGGTAGTTGGCGGCCTTCAGGTAGGAGACCGACGGCAGGTTGCCGGCGTCGGCCGCGGCCCAGAAGTCCTTCAGGTCGTACTGGTGGTTGGCCTGATCCTGCCGGCCGATCATTCCCACCGACGTCGGCGGCAGATGCCGCGGATTCGCGGTCGAGGCGTAGTACTGGAACGGCTCGTGGTGCGGGTTGTAGTCGGTCTGAATTGCTTTCCCGATGTTCCGATGCTGCCCGGTGCAGACTGCCGACAGATTGTCGGAGCCGGGCTGGCCGGAGACGTAGTCCGGGCTGGCAAAGCCGCCTTGGAACCAGCCCCAGCTGAGCCCAGCCCGGTCCAGCAGGTCACCGATGTTCTGCCCACCCATCTGCATCGTCGAGGCGGCACCACGATGGTCCTCGGTCGCTGAGCAGATGTCGTAGTTCGGGTCGGGATCCCCGATGACCGTCCCGGTTCCCTGAGGCTGCGGGCTCCCGGGGGTCGCGCTGGCGCTCCCCGGGGGAGCGGTGCAGGGGACACCGTTGTGGACCGAGCTGGGCGGTCCGCAGAGGGCACCGTAAGTGTTGCCGGCCGTCACGTTGATCGCGCCGGGGGTCGAGGGCCCGAAGTTGTCGCTGTAGGAGTTGTCGCTCATCGCGAAGTGCTGGGCGTAGTTCCACAGCCCGGTGACGGTGTTGCCGTCGTAGTAGTCCATGACCAGATTCGGCGCCGTCTGATCGGGCGCCGAGCACTTCTCGTTATTGGTGTTCTGGACGAACTTGTCCATCGCGCCCTTGTCGAAGGCCAGCTGCTCGGCCGTGTAACCGTGCCCCTGGTCGCAGGTCAGGGCCTGGCTGCGGTCGAGCCGCTGCGGGTTGGCCGAGTTCGGGTTGTCGGTCAGCAGGGGCCCCGACAGGCCGTTGACGGTCGGGGTGTCGGCCGCCGGGGAGAAGGACGGCTCGCCGGGCGGATTGGTGGCGTGTGGGTAGGTCCCGAAGTAGTGGTCGAAGGAGACGTTCTCCTGGAAGATCACCACCAGGTGCTTGATCGGGGTGCGGGTGCTCGCCTCAGCGCTCGGCTGGCCCTGATCATGGGCCCGGCGGAGGCTATGGGTTCGATTCGCGGCGCTCGCGACGGCGGCGACGGAGATCGAGATCGCCAGCGCCACCAGCGTCAGCGACAGGCCAAATCTGCGCTTGCGCGTCAATTCCAGCTCCTCGTCTCGTGGCTATCAATGGTCCCCCGGGAGCCGGGC
>DASVYO010000030.1:0-58372 GCA_036392135.1 Solirubrobacteraceae bacterium | reverse complement strand
AGGAGGGCCGCACCCCGGCGGCCGCGACCCAGTAGAAGGAGCCATGGCCAAGCTTTCCCAGCGTGTCCGCCAAGCGCGGACCCCCAAGTACAAGACCCGGGGCTACACCCGCTGCCGCCGCTGCGGGCGGGCACGGTCCGTCTACCGCAAATTCGGGGTGTGCCGTATCTGCCTGCGCGAGCTCGCGCACAACGGCTACGTCCCCGGCATGACGAAGTCGAGCTGGTGACCGCATGTCGATGACCGACCCCGTAGCCGACTTCCTGACCCGCCTGCGGAACGCCGCCAAGGCGCAGCATCACGACGTCGTGATCCCGGCCTCCAAGCTGAAGCGCGAGATGGCGCGGATCCTCAAGGAGCAGGGCTACATCGAGGGCTACTCGATCGATCCGCCGGTGCCCGGGCGGCCCGGCGAGGCGATCCGCATCACCCTCAAGTACACGCCTGAGCGCCGGCCGATCATCTCCGGCCTCGAGCGCGTGTCGCGCCCCGGCCAGCGCACCTACGTCGACCACAACCGGATCCCGCGTATCCAGGGCGGCATGGGAACGGCGATCATCTCGACCTCCAAGGGGGTCATGACCGGTCACGAGGCTCGCCAGGCGGGCGTCGGCGGCGAGGTCGTGGCCCGCGTCTGGTAATCCTGGACTAGAGATGTCCCGAATCGGAAGACAACCCATCACCGTGCCGTCCGGCGTGACGATCGCGGTCGAGCCTGGTCGCGTGACCGTCAACGGCCCCAAGGGCGAGCTCACCGAGCGCGTGCCCCGCGACATGACGGTGGAGCAGGTCGACGACCAGGTGCACGTCACCCGGCCGACCGACCGCGGCGAGCACCGGGCGCTGCACGGCCTGACCCGCACCCTGGTCGCCAACATGGTCCAGGGGGTCACCGACGGCTTCGAGAAGCGCCTGGAGATCCAGGGTGTCGGCTACCGCGCTCAGCTGCGCGGGCGCGATCTCGAACTGGCGCTGGGCTACTCCCACCCGGTGCCCGTCAAGGCACCCGAGGGGATCGAGTTCGAGGTCCCGATGCCGACCCGCATCGTCGTTCGCGGCGCCTCCAAGCAGCAGGTCGGCGAGGTGGCCGCATACATCCGCAAGCAGCGCAAGCCGGAGCCCTACAAGGGCAAGGGCATTCGCTACGAGGGCGAGTACGTCGCCCGGAAGGTCGGTAAGCGCGCATGACCGTGTTGACCAAGCCCCACCGCCGTCTCAAGCGGCGCCGCCGCGTCCGGGCCAAGGTGCACGGCACCGCCGAGCGGCCCCGGATCTCGGTGTTCCGCTCCAACCGGGGCGTGTTCGCCCAGCTCATCGATGACGACGCCGGGCGCACGCTGGCCGCGGTCAACTGGACCGAGGCCGAACTGCGCGAGCTCAGCGGGGCCGACCAGGCCCGCGCCGCCGGCAAGCTGCTGGCTCAGCGTGCCCAGGCCGCCGGAGTGCAGAGCGCCGTCTTCGATCGTGGCGGCTACCAGTACCACGGCCGGGTCAAGGCCCTGGCCGAGGGTGCCCGCGAAGCCGGCCTGAACTTCTAACCCCGCTACCCTCAAGCACTTCATGGCCCGAGATAGAACTGTTTCCGCCGCTGGTCTGGATCTCCAGGAGCGCGTGGTCGAAATCAACCGTGTCGCCAAGGTCGTCAAGGGCGGCCGGCGCTTCTCCTTCACCGCCCTGGTCGTGGTCGGAGACGAGCGCGACGTGGTCGGCATCGGCTACGGCAAGGCGAACGAGGTCCCGGTGGCGATCCAGAAGGGCGTCGAGCGGGCCAAGAAGAACCTCTACCGCGTGCCCAAGCATGGCTCGACCATCACCCACCAGACGACCGGCATCTTCGGTGCCGGCCGTGTGTTCCTCAAGCCGGCCTCGCCCGGTACCGGCGTGATCGCCGGTGGCGGCGTTCGCGCGGTGCTCGAGCTGGCCGGGATCCACGACATCCTCTCCAAGAGCCTCGGCTCCCAGAATCCGATCAACCTCGTCAAGGCGACGATGGCCGGCCTGGAGTCGCTTCGCACCCCCGATGAGGTCGCGGATCTGCGCGGCATCTCCATCAACCAGGTGCTCGGTCTGACCGGCGAGTCGGGCAACGGCGCCGCCGACGTGGCCGCGCCGGCCGAGACGCCCGTGGCTGAGCCGGCGGCGGCGACGGCGGGCGAGGCGTCATGAGCACGGTGCAACTGACCCAGCGCAAGTCCCGCAACGGCGCCGACAAGCGCCAGCTGGCCACCCTGCGCTCGCTCGGGCTGCGGCGTATCGGCCAGACCGTCGAGGTGTCGGACACCCCCCAGATCCGCGGCATGATCCACAAGGTCCGGCATCTCATCGAGGTGCACGAGTCATGAGTACGCCTGAGGCGGACCGGATCGGGCTGCACAACCTGGCGCCCGCACCGGGCTCGCGCAAGCCGCGCAAGCGTGTTGGCCGGGGCGAGGGCTCGGGCACCGGCAAGACCTCCGGGCGCGGCCAGAAGGGTTATGGCTCGCGGTCCGGCGCCAAGCGCCGCGCTCGCTTCGAGGGCGGCCAGATGCCGATCCACATGCGGATGCGCAAGCTGCGCGGCCCGCACATGAAGAAGTCGATGCCGTTCGAGCCCTTCCGCACCCACACCCAGCCGGTCAACCTGGCCGACCTCGAGGAGCGCTTTGACGCCGGGGCGGAGGTCACGACCGAGAGCCTGAAGGCCAAGGGCCTGGCCACGCGCAAGGACGTGCCGGTCAAGATCCTGGCCAAGGGCGAGATCACGAAGGCGCTGACCGTGCATGCCCATGGCTTCAGCCGTGCTGCCCGTGAGCAGATCGAAGCCGCCGGAGGCACCTGCCAGCTGATCTCGAGCGGGACCGGGGCCGCTCACCCGCCGGCGCGCGAGAGCTGAGCCACCCATGATCGCGACGATCCTCGGAGCGTTCAGGGTCGGCGAGATCCGCAACAAGATCCTGTTCACCGCCGGGATTCTCGCCCTCTACCGGCTGGGGACGCACATCCCGGCGCCGGGGATCAGCCAGGCGGCGGTCAAGCAGATCCAGAACAGCCTGAGCGGCAACAACATCCTGGGACTGCTGAACCTCTTCTCGGGCGGCGGCCTCGGCCGGATCGCCCTGTTCGCGCTGGGGATCATGCCCTACATCACGGCCTCGATCATCCTGCAGCTGCTGCAGGTGGTCGTGCCCTCACTGGAGAAGCTCTCCAAGGAGGGGGAGGTCGGCCAGGCGCGGATCACCCAGTACACGCGCTATTTGACGGTCGGGCTGGCCTTCGCCCAGTCGATCGGCTACGTGTTCCTGTTCCGCAGCTTCCAGAGGACCGCCGGCCAGACGCTGATCCCCGACTTCAACCTCGGCAAGGTGTTCATCATCGTGATCTCGCTGACCGCGGGCACGGTGCTGCTGATGTGGATGGGCGAGCTGATCACCCAGCGAGGCATCGGCAACGGGATCTCGCTGCTGATCTTCGCCAGCATCGTCGCCCGGATCCCGAGCGGCGTGAACACGTGGTGGAGCAACCCCAACCAGGTCTTCAAGGTCACGATGCCGTTCATCGCCCTCGCCGTGGTGGCGGCCGTCGTGTTCGTCCAGGAGGGCCAGCGGCGGATCCCGATCCAGTACGCCAAGCGGGTCATCGGCCGGCGCATGACCCAGGGCGGTCAGACCTACCTGCCCCTGCGCGTCAACATGGCCGGCGTGATTCCGGTCATCTTCGCCGCCAGCGTGATGGCCATCCCGCCGACCATCGGGTCGCTGATCGGCCAGAACCGGAGGGGTTTCGCCACCAACGTGGCCACCTTCTTCAGTCCCCAGAGCTGGCACTACGTGCTCGGCGAGGCACTGCTGATCGTGCTCTTCACCTACTTCTACACCGCGGTCACCTTCAATCCGGTCGACCAGGCCGACAACCTGAAGAAGTACGGCGGCTTCATCCCCGGCGTCAGACCCGGCCGGCCCACGGCCGAGTTCCTGGACCGCATCCTGGCCCGCCTGACGTTCCCGGGGGCCCTGTTCCTGGCCGCCATCGCGGCGCTGCCGACGCTGCTCATCACCCAGACCGGGGCCAACTTCTTCTTCGGCGGCACGTCGATTCTGATCGTGATCGGCGTCGCGCTGGACACGATGAAGCAACTCGAGGCCCAGCTCATGATGCGCAACTACGAGGGCTTCCTGAAGTAGGCGGCCGGAAGCCGCTACCCCCCGAGTGGGGGATCCGCACGCCGGCGCCCGTAACCGGGGTCCCGTGGAGGCGAACCTAGGAAGTGAGTTCTGCCGGAGACCCGACCGAGGGTGGCGTTCGCGGCGCGCGGGCGGCGATTGACCTGCTGGTTGAGGCCCTCTCCGGCGAGGATCTCGACCGCACGGCCTTCTATTCCCGGCTGGCTGAGGAGGTGAGCCGGATCGCCGGAATGCGGCGCGTGGTGATCTTCCGTTTCGACGACGCGACCCGGCGGGTGGAGCCCGCCGGCGGTCATGGGATCGACCTCGACCTGTTCGCCGGCGTTCCGATCGGGCTGGAGGCGGCGCCCGACGCCGCGCGGGCCCTGGCGGAGGATCGCGTGGTCGAGGTTCGTCCGCCGGCCGTCCATGCGATTCCCCCGGAGTTCATGGAGCTGATCGGTGATCACCCGCTGGTGTATGTACCGATGGCGGCGGGAGGACGCTGGCCCGGGGTGATCATCGCCGAGCCGGCGGGGGACGCCGGGCCGCTCGATGAGGATCGGCGCGAGCTGCTCTGGACGTTGGGCAAGACACTGGCCCTGGCCTCAACGGCCCGGACGGCGACCTACTTCGGAGAGCGCGCGCGGGAGCTTCAGCAGCGGATCGACCTGGCCCGTGACCTGCACGAGCGCGTCGTCCAGCGGCTGTTCGGTGTGGCGATGGCCCTGTCGCCACCGGGAGCCCTGGAGGACTTCGCCCGCGAGCGGTGCGCCGAGGAGCTTCAGGTGGCGCTCAGCGAGTTGCGCGCCGCGCTCAGCCAGCCGCTGGGCCCGGTCCCGAGGCCGACCCGAACCACCTTCGCCTCCGAGATCGAGCGGTTGAGGACGCGCGCTCAGGATCTCGGACTCACGCTCGATGTGGCGGCGGCGGATGTTCCCCCTCGGCTGGAGCCGCTGGTCCAGTCGGTGCTCGCCGAGGCGGTGCGCAACGCCCTCAAGCACGCCCGGCCGGACGCGCTGACCGTGCGCACTCGGCGCGGTGATGGCCTGCTGATCCTCGAGGTCGAAAACGACGGGATCGATCAGCGCCGGCGCGGAGGACCGCCGGGTCTGGGGTTGCGGATCGCGGCGCTTGAGGCAATCCAGGCCGGGGGCCTGCTCGAGTTCGGGGAACGTCGTCCGGGCCGCTGGCAGGTGCGCCTGGCGGTGCCTGAGGCGGCGCCGTGAGCACCGTGGCGCCGCTCGAGCGCCGGCTTCGCGTCATGGTGGTTGACGATCACGACATCGTGCACTGGGGGCTGCGCGTGATGCTCGGGCGTCTGCCCTGGGTGGAGCGCTCATATTCGGCCCACACCGGTGCCGACGCGCTGGCCATCGCGGGCCGGCACGACATCGACGTGGCCCTGGTGGATCTATTCCTGGGCGCGGAATCCGGTCCCGAAATCTGCGAGCAGCTGCGCGCGCGGCGTCCGGAGCTGCGGGTGCTGCTGATCTCCGGCTCGGGTCAGATCTCCTCCCGCGCCGCGGTCAGCTGCGGAGCCAGCGGCTTTGTGTCCAAGGACCTGAGCGGTCTGGAGATCGTTCGCGCGATCCGGGCGATCGCGGACGGCATGACGGTGTTCAGCTCCGAATCCGTGCCTGAAGCCGTTTCCCCCGCCCAGGATCTATCCGAGCGCGAGCATCAGGTCCTGGCGCTGATGGCGGCCGGTGCCACCAACCGCGAGATCGCCGCCCAGCTGCATCTCTCTCCCCACACGGTCAAGGAGTACGCCAGTTCCCTGTACCGCAAGCTCGAAGCGCGCAACCGGCTCGAGGCCGTCAAGCGCGCGGAGAAGCTCGGAATCATCGGGTAAGCCGACTCCCCCCAGGCGGCGGGTTCGGCTTGCGTCCCCGGCGGCCACGGCCCAGGGTTGGTGGCCATGGACGGCCATGCCACCGCCAGCGCCGCACTCGCAGCGCCTGAGGCTCGATCGGTCCGGGCCGCGGGGCAGGGCCTGGGAGCGGGGGGTATGAGCTCGCTGGCGCTGGCCCCGCCGCGGCCGGAGACACTGACACCGCTCGAGCGCCTAGACGTGCTGTGTGATCGCGGCTCGTTGCAGGTGTTTCGATCCCGGGTGGCCTCGCGTCACATGGGCGAGCGGACCGTCGCCGGGGATGGCGTGGTCGGTGGCTCGGGACTCGTCGACGGGCGTCCGATCTTCTGCTATGCGCAGGACGCGAGCTATGTCGGCGGGTCTCTCGGCGAGGCCCACGCGGACACGATCGTGCGGGTCATGCAGCTTGCCGCCCGGGCCCACGCACCGGTCGTCGGCTTCGTGGGCTCCGGTGGCGCGCGGATGCAGGAGGGCATGGCCGCGCTCGGAGGCTACGGGCGCATCTTCAGGCAGACCGTGGCCCTGTCGGGGAAGGTCCCGCAGATCTCGATCATCACCGGCCTCTCGGCGGGCGGGGGGGCGTACTCGCCCGCCCTCACCGATTGGGTGGTGATGACGCGGGATTCGAGTCTGTTCCTGACCGGCCCCAGTGTGGTTCGGGATGCCCTCGGGGAGGACGTCAGCGCCGACGAGCTCGGCGGGACACGCGTCCACGAACGCAACGGGGTGTGCCAGTTCGTGGCCGACAGCGACGTGGAGGGGGCGCACCTCGCTCGCGCCCTGCTCGGCTACCTCCCGGCGCACGCCGGCGGGGCGCCTGCCGCCCGCGCGCCGCGCCCATCCGCGCAGCGGAATCCGGGTGATCACGTTCCCGCCCAGGCCCGGCGCGTGTACGACGTCCGCGAGGTGATCCGCTGTGTGGTCGACGGAGGCGAGCTGCTCGAGGTGGCCCGCGGCTGGGCGCGGAGCATCGTGACCGGCTTTGCTCGGATCGATGGTCAGACCGTCGGCGTGATCGCCAACCAGCCCCGGTATCTGGGCGGGGTGCTCGATGCCGCCAGCGCGCAGAAGGGTGCGCGCTTCGTGTCCAAGTGCGACGCCTTTGGCATCCCGCTCGTAGTGCTGGTCGACACCCCGGGGTTCATGCCGGGGCGCCGCCAGGAGACCGCCGGCGTGATCCGCTTCGGCGCGACGCTCGTGCACGCGTTTGCACAGGCCACGGTGCCGCGGATAACGGTGATTCTGCGCAAGGCGTTCGGGGGCGCCTTCATCACGATGAACTCCAAGGATCTGGGCGCCGACTACGTGTTCGCCTGGCCACAGGCCGAGATCGGCGTGATGGGGGCCAGGCCCGCCGTGCGAATCATGCGCCGGCGTGAGCTGGCCGGCGCCGATGACCCTGACGAAGCCACGGAGCGCCTGGCTGCTGAGTACGCCGAAACCCATCTCCGCCCCGAGGTGGCAGCGCGCGAGGGCTACGTTGATGAGTTGATCAGCCCCGAACAGACGCGTGATCGCCTGCGCTGGGCCCTCACGTCACTCGGCCGGCGGAGCGGCCGGCTGCACGACATCAGCATCGGCACGGCGTGATGACGGGCGAGCTGCTGCTCACGGGCGCCACCGGCTTCGTGGGGATGGAGCTGCTCGAGCGCTACCTATGCGGGAGTCAGACGCGGATCATCACGCCGGTCCGGGCCGCGGATGATCAGGCGGCCGCCGAGCGCATGGACGCCACCCTCCGGGCCCTGTTCGGAGCCCGAGCCCGGCGCTACAGGAGCCGTGTGGAGGCGCTGGCCGCCGATCTGCTCCAACCGGGACTCGGCCTATCCACGTCGCGTCAGCTCGAGCTGGCCGGGCGCGTTGGACAGATCGTCCATTCGGCCGCATCGGTCTCGTTCGCGCTACCGCTGGCAGAGTCGCGAGCCATCAATCTCGAAGGTACCCGGCAGGTCCTGGACCTGGCTGAGCTCGCCCAGGCCCAAGGCGGTCTCGAGCGCTATGCCCATATCTCCACCGCGTACGTCGCCGGCACCCACGCCGGCCGGTTCCACGAGCACGACCATGATGTCGCCCAGACGTTCCGCAACGCCTACGAGCAATCCAAGTTCGAGGCCGAGCAGCTGGTGCGCTCAAGGCCTCACCTGCCGGTCACGATCCTCCGGCCGAGCATCATCGTCGGCGACCGCCGCAGCGGTTGGACATCAGCCTTCAATGTGCTCTACTGGCCGCTGCGGGCCTTCGCGCGGGGCCTGTATCCGGCCGTGCCCGCGATCCCGTCCGCGGTGGTCGACGTCGTCTCAATCGACTACGTCGCCGATGCGATCTATGAGCTGTGCCAGTCAGAGGCCGGCATCGGTGAGACCTACCACCTGACCGCGGGGGCCCAGGCCAGCACCATCGCCGAACTGGTCGCGCTGGCCAGCACGTACTTCAATCGCCCGCCGCCGCGGGTGCTCGCGCCGGGCGAGTTCGCCGAGTACGCCAAGGGCATCACGGCCGTGCAGCGCTCCGCGCTCGGGCAGAGCGCGGTCTACTTCCCGTATTTCTCGGTCAACACGGTGTTCGACAACGCCAGGGCGCGGGCGCGCCTGGAGCCGCTGGGGCTCAGCGTCTCGCCGCTGGCGATCTATCTGGAGCGGCTGCTCGACTTTGCCACCCGCAGCCGCTGGGGCAAGCGGCCGATCGGACGCACCGAGGCGGCGCTGGCGGCCTGATGCCGTCGCCGACGCCAGCCCATGAGCTCAATATCGCCGCACTGTTCATCCGTGCCCTCAGCGCGGTCGGACTGGCCAGTGATGTGGTCACGGCGGACTCCCAGGCAGAGCGGAGGCGGCGGGCCGGCTGACCGGTGGGGCCTGCACCGGGGCCGGCCTTTTGGTCCGGTCAGGAGTCCCTGCGCGGCGGCGTCACGCTCGGTACAGTGGTCGATCTGTGCCCGAGCTCAATCTGATTCTGTTCGGCCCTCCGGGCGCCGGCAAGGGAACCCAGGCCGACCGTCTGCAGCGGGATTTCCAGCTGCCGTTCATCTCCACCGGCGAGATGCTGCGCGGGAACGTGAAGGAGAGCACGGAGCTCGGCCAGGAGGCCCGGCGCTACATGGACGCCGGTGAGCTCGTCCCTGACGAGCTGATCGTGGCCATGGCCGCCGAGCGCCTGCAGGAGGATGACGCCCAGGACGGGTTCATCCTGGACGGCTTCCCGCGCACCCTGGACCAGGCGGCGGCGCTCGAGAAGCAGCTGGCCGACCTGGGCCGCCGCGTGACCGCCGCGCTGCTCATCGACGTGCCCGATGAGGAGGTCATCCGTCGCCTCTCGGGCCGGCGCGTGTGCGTCAAGTCGGGCCACAACTATCACGTCGAGTTCGACCCGCCCAAGCACGAGGGTGTCTGTGACCAGGACGGTTCGCGGCTCGTCCAGCGCGATGACGACCAGCCCGAGGTGATCAAGAACCGGCTCCGGGTCTACCACGAGCAGACCGAGCCGCTGGTCGACCACTACGACGCCCAGGGGGTGATGCGCCGGATCGACGGCACCCGCCCCGCGGCCGAGGTTCACGACCACATCCGGGCTGTGATCGCCACGCTGCGGCTTGAGGAGAACGTCTAGGCGGAGCACCGCCGCGGGCGCCCGGCATGATCATCAAGAAGACCCCCGAGGAGATCGAGCGGATGGCCGCCGCCGGGGCGATCCTGGTCCGCACGATGAATCTGCTGGCCGGCAAGATCCGCCCGGGGATGAGCACGAAGGAGCTGGACGAGGCGGCCGAGAAGTACATCCGCTCGCAGGGGGCCGTGCCGTCGTTCAAGGGCTACCGCGGGTTCCCCGGCTCGATCTGCGCCTCGCCCAATTCGATGATCGTGCACGGGATCCCGGGCCCCTACAAGCTCGGCCGGGGCGACATCCTGTCGGTGGACATCGGCGTGACGCTGGACGGGTGGGTCGCCGACGCCGCCCGCACGTTCCCCGTCGGTCCGATCAGCCCGGTCGCCGAGAAGCTGCTCACGGTGACCGAGGAATCCCTGCTGGCCGCCGTGCCCCAGTGCCGGCCCGGGAACCGGCTGGGCGATATCTCGCACGCGGTCCAGGAGCACGTCGAAGCCGCGGGCCTCTCGGTGGTGCGCTCGCTGGTCGGTCACGGCGTCGGCCGCGACATGCATGAGGACCCCCAGATTCCCAACTACGGCAAGCCCGGCACCGGCGTGCAGCTCGAAGCGGGCATGGTGTTCGCGATCGAGCCGATGGTCACCGCCGGCCGGCACGCGGTGCGGGTCGGCGAGGACCACTGGTCGATCTACTCCCAGGACGGCAGCCTGGCCGCGCACTTCGAGTTCACGGTCGCCATCACCGCCGCGGGGCCGCGGATCCTGACCCCGTGGCACGAGGCATCAGGCGGCCGCGCGGCCGCCTGAGCCCGGCGCGTCGGGAGGCTGCAGGGCCGCCTGAGCCCGTGCGCCGGAGGGCGGCGGGGCCGTCTCAGCGCCGCCGTAACGGCGCGTAAACGCCTCTGGGCAGAGGGCTTACTAAGCTCATTGAAGCGGCCTGGGGTCGCGCGGAGGCCATCCGAAGGTGGTGCTAACATCCCCCGGTGCGCCTGCAGCGCGGCCGTTCTGCGCTGCGCGTGCTCCTCGGTGAGGTAGCGGCGACCGTCCCGGTCTCCAGAGCCTCCCCGAAGGACCAACAGGAATTGATTCCCGAGACGAGAGCGAAACGAGCGTGAAAGTACGACCGTCGGTCAAGCCGATGTGCGAGAAGTGCAAGATCATCCGCCGCAACGGCCAGGTGCGCGTGATCTGCTCGAACCCTCGTCACAAGCAACGGCAAGGCTAAGCGAGGCGTGATGCCGAGCAGCTCAATCAGAACGCGGGTCGCCGCGTCCCGCGGAGGTATGTAAGTTGGCGCGAATTTCCGGGGTGAACATCCCCCTCAACAAGCGGGTCGAGGTCGGACTCACATATATCTACGGCATCGGACGCTCCACCTCCAACGAGCTCCTGGCCAAGCTGGGTATCGAGCCCGACCGCAAGGTGCGCGACCTCACCGAGGACGAGGTCGTCCAGCTGCGTGATCTGATCGACTCCGAGCTGACCGTCGAGGGTGACCTGCGCCGCGAGCGCTCCCAGAGCATCAAGCGCCTGCAGGAGATCGGTTGCTACCGAGGGCTCCGCCACCGCCGCGGACTGCCCGTACGGGGTCAGAACACCAAGACCAACGCCCGCACCCGCAAGGGTCCGAAGCGCATGCAGGTCGCCGGCAAGAAGAAGGCGGGCAAGAAGTGAGCCCGGCTCCCCGGAGACCCCAGCGCGGCCGTCGCCGCGTGCGCAAGAACATCCCCGTCGGGCAGGCGCACATCAAGACTTCGTTCAACAACACGATCGTGTCTCTGACCGATCGCGACGGCAACGTCATCGCCTGGGAGTCGGCGGGTGGCGCGGGCTTCAAGGGCTCGCGCAAGTCCACCCCGTTCGCCGCTCAGGTCACCGCTGACGCCGCAGCCCGCAAGGGGATCGAGCACGGCCTGCAGAAGGTCGAGGTGTTCGTCAAGGGCCCCGGCTCGGGTCGTGAGACGGCTATCCGCTCCCTGCAGGCCGCAGGGCTCGAGGTGACCGGCGTCAAGGACGTGACCCCGCAGGCCCACAACGGTTGCCGGCCCAGAAAGCGCAGGCGCGTCTGATGGCTCGAGATACCTCTCCCCAGTGCAAGCAATGCCGTCGCGAGGGCCAGAAGCTGTTCCTCAAGGGGGAGCGCTGCCTGACCGACAAGTGCGGCGTGGAACGGCGCGGCTATCCGCCCGGCGAGCACGGCCGCGGTCGCCAGAAGCAGAGCGAGTACCGGGTCCAGCTGCGTGAGAAGCAGAAGGCTCGCCGCTACTACGGCGTGCTCGAGAAGCAGTTCCGCATCTACTACGAGAAGGCCTCGCGCCAGCAGGGCGTGACCGGCGAGAACCTCCTGCGCATGCTCGAGTGCCGGTTCGACAACGTTCTTGTCCGGCTCGGCTTCGCCGCCTCGCGCCGTCAGGCCCGTCAGCTGATCCTGCACGGTCACTGGACCGTCAACGGCCGTCGCGTGAACATTCCGAGCTATCAGCTGCGCGACAACGATGTGATCGCGATCCATCAGAAGTCGAGCGCTGCGCAGGTCATCCGTGACGCGACCGAGCTCACCGGACAGGTGCCGGCGTGGCTCCAGGCGGACCACGATTCGCTGACCGCGAAGGTGCTGCGCAAGCCGGAACGGCGTGAGATCGCCGCCCCGGTGCAGGAACAGCTGATCGTCGAGCTGTACTCGAAGTAGACGCTTTACCCGGCCGCGCGGGCGCTCTGCCGCGCGGCTTTGACACCCGCCGCCGTGAAGCGACGGCCAGGAACCCACGATGTTAGGACTAGAAATGCTTGACTTCCAAGTCCCCCGAATCTCCAGCGAGTCATCAGATGACACCCGCGGATCGTTCACGATCGAGCCGCTGGATCGGGGCTTCGGCTACACCTTCGGCAACTCGCTGCGCCGCGTGCTGCTCTCCTCCCTGGCCGGCGCGGCCGTGACCAGCGTTCGGATCGAGGGAGTCGCGCACGAGTTCTCGACCATTCGCGGGGTCAAGGAGGACGTCACCGACATCGTCCTTAACCTCAAGGGCGTTGTCTGCCGGATGCACAGCGATGCCACGGAGATCGAGGCGCCGCTGGTCGTCACCGGGCCCGGCGACATCACCGCCCGGGACATCGATCTCCCCTCGGGCGTCGAGATCCTCAACCCGGACGCCCACATCGCGACGCTCGAGAAGAAGACCAAGCTCGAGGTGTATCTGACCATCGGCCGCGGCCGCGGCTATCGCCCGGCGGAGGAGAACAAGTCACCGGATCAGCCGATCGGCGTGATCCCGATCGACTCGATCTTCAGTCCCGTGCGCCGCGTGGCCTACAACGTCGAGCAGGCCCGTGTCGGCCAGAAGACCGACTTCGACAAGCTGACCCTGGACATCGAGACCGACGGGTCGATCGATCCGCACGCTGCGTTGCGCGAGGCGGCGGAGATCCTCATCTCGCAGCTGGCCATCTTCACCGATGCCGACCGCGTCGTGGAGCTGCGCGATGTCGGCGCTCCGGGCGCGCTCGACGCCGGCCTGGCCGGCGGCGGCCCGGCGGGGAACAACTCGCGCCCCCCGAACGCCATGGACGACATCCTGATCGAGGAGCTCGAGCTCGGCGTGCGGTCCTACAACTGCCTGAAGCGGGCCGGGATCCAAACCGTGGGCGACCTCGTGTCCAAGACCGAGGGCGAGCTGAACGCGATCCCGAACTTCGGCAAGAAGTCGATTGACGAGGTCATCGAGACGCTGCACGCTCGCGGCCTGGATCTCCGCGAGGACTAGGATTACAGCCCATGCGCCACCAGCGTCAGCGATATCAGCTCAGCCGCAGTGCCTCGCACCGTAAGGCGCTCATGAACAACCTCATCAAGGAGGTCATCGACCATGAGCGGATCCAGACCACGGAGACCAAGGCCAAGGCCGTCAAGCCCGAGCTCGAGAAGCTGATCACGCTGGCCAAGCGCGGGGACCTCCACGCGCGGCGCCAGGCGCTGTCGGCGCTCGGGCAGGACAAGTTCGCGGTCTACAAGCTCTTCGAGGAGATCGCGCCCCGTTACACGGAGCGTCCCGGGGGCTACACCCGGATCCTCAAGCTGGGGCCGCGCCGGTCGGATTCGACCGAGATGGTCCTGCTCGAGCTGGTCTAGCCCGCGCGGCGATGCCGGGCCCGACCGCTCGGCTACTGATCGAATACGACGGGGCGGGGTTCGCCGGCTGGGCCCGTCAGGACGCCCAGCGCACCGTGCAGGGGGAGCTGGAGCGTGCGCTGGCCATCGTGCTTCGCCGCCCAGCGGTGGCGCTGACCGTGGCCGGGCGGACCGACGCCGGGGTGCATGCGTGGGGCCAGGTGGCCAGCTATGCCGGTGAGCCGGTCAGCGTCAGCTCAGTCAACGCCCTGCTGCCGCCCGATGTGGCCGTGCTTGACAGTGCGGCCGCCGCGCCGGGCTTCGATGCCCGCCGGGACGCCACCAGCCGCGCCTACTGCTACCGGCTCCTGGTTCGCCGCGCCCGCGGCGTCCGGGAGCGGGGCCGCGCGCTGCATGTGACCCGGGCGCTCGATCTCGATGCCCTCGAGGCCTGCGCGGCGGAGCTGGTCGGCACCCATGACTTCACCGCCTTCACGCCGACCGAGACCGACCATGTGCGCTTCAGACGCGATGTGTTCAGCGCCCGCTGGATCAGCCCCGAAGCCGACCGGCTCGAGTTCTGGATCGAGGCGGACGCCTTCCTGCGCCACATGAACCGGGCGCTGGTGGGGACGATGCTCGAGGTGGCCCGCGGACGGCGAGCGCTGACGGATTTCCGGACACTGCTCGCGGGCCGTCCGCGCTCCGCGGCCGGGCCGACCCTGCCTCCCCACGGGCTGGCCCTGGCCGGGGTGGGCTACGGGGGGCGGCGGGTGCTCGAGCGCTGAGCGTGATGCGGTCGCGTCACCGGGCGTCCAGGGCGCCTGGACACGACGCTGGACGCAAAGCCGACTTGCCATTAGCGCCGTCAGCGGTGACCATCCCAGGCGAGCAGTAGGGGGCAGGTCAGATGGGGGCCCCACCTCGGTCCGGGCGGTGAACGGAATGATCGCTCGGACCGCGGTGTTGTTCGCGATGCCGGTGGGGCGCCGGCAGCGCGAACAGCGCCGGCACGGCAGGCGCCTCGCCGCCGCATAGCATGGGGCCCATGCGTGTTCTGCTCACCAATGACGACGGAATCCAGGCCGATGGTCTACAGGCGCTGAGACGGGCGCTGGTCGCGCTGCCCTCGGTCGAGCTGGCGGTGATCGCTCCCGATGGGAACCGCTCGGCGATGGCGCGTTCGATCACCACCCGGCGTCCGCTATGGGTCGAGGAGGTTGACTTCGAGGACGGCACCGTCGGCTATGCCACCGACGGCACGCCGGTTGACTGCGTACGGCTGGCCAACCTCGGCCTGGTCGAGGGCTTCGAAGCCGATCTGGTCGTCTCGGGGATCAACCACGGCTCGAATCTGGGCGACGACATCACCTACTCGGGCACGGTCGCCGCCGCGCTCGAGGCGCTCGTGCTGGGACTGCCGGGAATCGCGGTTTCCCAGCAGTCGAGTTCGCTGGAGCTTGATTTTCGAGCCGGCTCGGGGTTCGATTTCTCGGTCGCCGCCAACTTCACCGCCCGGCTGGTCGAGGAGCTCGAGTCGGTCCCCCTGCCGGACGGGACCCTGCTCAACATCAACGTTCCGGGCGCGCATCCCGTCGGTGTGGCCGTGTCTCGGCTGGGCAAGCGGATCTATCGGGATGAGCTGGCGCTCGTCGACGAGGGGGGACAGCGGCGCCGGCTGTACCGGATCTACGGCGACGCCAGCTTCGAACGCGATGAGACCGGAACCGACCTGGCCGCGGTTGCGGCCGGTCAGATCGCGGTTACACCGATCCACTTCGATCTCACGGACCGCGAGGGACTCGATGCCCTGCAGCGTCACGATCTCACTCGCCTGCTCGGGCCGGCCGCGGACGAGGTGATCGAGCCGTGAGTCGGCCGAGCGGGGGGGCGCCGCCGGACCCGGCCGAGCGAGCGGCCGAGCTTCGCCGTCAGCTCGAGTACCACGGCTACCGCTACTACGTCCTCGACGATCCGGAGATCGGCGACGACGCCTACGACGCGCTCCTGGACGAGCTGCGGGGGCTCGAGGCCCAGCATCCGGAGTTGCTCACCCCCGATTCCCCGACGCAGCGTGTCGGCGGCGAGCCGGTCAGCGATCTGGTCAAGGTCCGCCATCCCGAGCCGATGCTCTCTCTGGCCAACGCGCGCTCCGCCGAGGAGCTCAGGGCCTGGGTTCAGCGCATGCGCAACCACCTGGGCCGCGAGGGGATCGAGTCACCCGACTTCGAGTTTGTGGCCGAGCCCAAGATCGACGGCCTTGCCATCTCGCTGCTGTACCGCGACGGCGTGTTCGAACGCGGGGCCACGCGCGGCAACGGGGAGGTGGGAGAGGACGTGACCCACAACCTGCGAACGATCGGTTCGATCCCGCTGCGCCTGGACATGGATCCGGCGCCCGCCCTGCTCGAGGTTCGCGGCGAGGTCTACATGTCGCTGCCGGACTTCGCGGCCCTGAACGAGAGGCGCGCCGAGGCCGGCCTCTCGACCTTCATGAACCCGCGCAACTCGGCTGCCGGAACGATCCGCCAGCTGGATCCGAAACTGGCCGCCGCCCGGCCGCTGTCGCTGTGGTGCTACTCGATCGGCGTCACCGACGGCCTGTCCTTCGACTCGCACTGGGAGGCGCTGGGGTGGCTGCGAGGGCATCGCTTCCCGGTGCACCCGGACGTCAAGAAGCTGACCACCGAGGACGAGGTGGTGGCTCAGTGCCAGTCCTGGGAGAAGCGCCGGGGGTCGCTCGAGTTCGAGATCGACGGCGTCGTGGTCAAGGTCAATCAGTTCGAGCTCCAGCGGCGCCTGGGCATAGTGGGGCGTGACCCGCGCTGGGCGATCGCCTGGAAGTTCCCGCCCACGACGGCCATCACCACGCTGAAGGCGATCGGCTGGAACCCCGGGAAGTTCGGCGATCTGCACCCGTACGCGATGCTCGAGCCGGTTCACGTGGCCGGCGTGACGATCAAGCTGGCCACGCTGCACAATGAGGAGGACCTGGCCCGCAAGGACATCCGCGAGGGGGAGGAGGTGATCGTCCTGCGGGCCGGAGACGTGATTCCTCAGGTCCTCTCGCCCGCGCCTCACGTGGCCGAGCGCGCCGACCGCCCCCCTTTGCCGCGCCCCCCGGAGCAGTGCCCGGTGTGCGGCACGCCGACCGTCAAGCCCGAGGACTCGGTGTTCACGCGCTGTCCCAACCGAGACTGCGCCGGCCGGCGCTGGCAGTTGCTCAAGCACTTCGTGGCCGCGATGGACATCGACGGGCTGGGGGAGAAGCAGGTCAGCCTGTTCATGGAGCTGGGATGGGTCCACACGGCGGCCGACTTCTACCGCCTCCAGGCCGAGCGGATCGAGGCTCAGCCCGGGTTCGGGCCGGTTTCCGCGCAGAAGCTCGTCACCGCGGTCGAGGCCTCCAAGCGCCAGGGGTTCGGTCGCGTCCTGTTCGCGCTGGGCATCGAGGAGGTCGGATTCGTCACCGGGCGCAACCTGGCCGCGCATTTCCGCAGCATCGACGCTCTGATGGCCGCCGACGCGGACGCCATCGAGGCCACGCCGGGGATCGGGCCGAAGATGGCACGGACCATTCACGATCAGCTCCACGATCCGATCATGGAGGCGCTGATCGCCGATCTACGCGAGCAGGGCCTGAGCCTCGAGCAGGAGGGGCCCCCGCCGGGAGAGGGCCCACTGGCGGGCAAGACGATCGTGCTGACGGGAACGCTGCCCGAGCTGACGCGCGAGCAGGCGACCGAGATGATCACCGCCGCGGGCGGTCGCGTCACCGGCTCGGTCTCGCGCCGGACCGACTACGTGGTGGCCGGCGACAGCCCGGGCACCAAGCTGACGCAGGCCGAGCGCCTGGGCGTGCCGGTGCTTGACGAGCCCGGCCTGAAGGAGCTGCTCACCGCCTGACCGGGCCGATCAGCCGTCGTAGCCGGCCAGCGCCAGCGCCATGGCGTTCTGGATCGGGTGGGCGTAGCCAGGGTAGATGCGGTTCATCAGGAACGCGAAGGCGAGTGTGTGGCCGTCCCGGGCCTGGCACAGGCCGACCAGATTCGAGGCGTCGCTCAGAGTGCCGGTCTTGCCCCGGCAGCGGCTCTGGGCGAACGTGTTGCGCAGTTCATCCTTGAGCGTCCCGGTCTGCCCGGCGACGGCCAGCGAGTCCACGAAGATCGGGTTGCCGGACTGCTGGCGCAGGAGGGAGACGACGTCATAGGGGCTCGTACGGTCACGGCGTGAGAGCCCCGAGCCGTCGTTGAGCTGGGGATGGAGCCCGAACCGGCTGGCGATCGTGGCCCGGACGACTGCCGCGCCGGCCGCCGTCGTCCCGCCGGCGCCATAGCGCGCGCCGAGATCCTTGAGCAGCGTCTCGGCAAAGAAATTGTCCGACGGTGTGTTGGTCAGGTGGACCAGGGTCTGCATCGTCGGTGAGACCACGGCGGCCAACGGCGTGGCCGTCGGCGGCGTCAGGCCGGCGCGGATCTCGGTCGATCCCGGGACCTGGACTCCCGCCGCCCTCAGTGCGCTGAGGAACTGCTGACCGGCCTCGATCGCCGGGTGCCGGTAGTAGATGGTGCCCAGGGGGTCGGCCCATCCCCGGTTGAAGGCGAGCGCACTCAGCTCGCCCTCGACGTCGAGGGCCGGTCGGTATCGATACGGCGGGGTGCCACGCCGCGAGTCGAGCAGTGACTCGTCGGCCACCAAGGCGCCCCGGAAGCTCGTGATACCGGTCGCGCGGACCAGGCCTGACACCAGTTGCTGCACGCTGGCGCCGGTCCCGTAGTTGGCGTGGATGAAGCCGGCCGAGCCGAACGTCGGATCGCCGCCGCCCCGCAGATACAGGGTGCCGGTGTACGTCGCGCCCTGGCGCTGGCCGGTGCCCAGAACCTGTGTGCTCAAGCGAGCGTCGGGACCGAACTTGAACAGTACCGTCGAGGTTGTGTAGAGCTTCTCGACGGACGCGGGAAGGCGTCCGACCGCGGCGTTGTCCGCGTACAGCGCCGCCCCGGTGGTCAGATCCTCAACGTAGGCGCCGCTGTAGGCGCCCGCGCGCGCCAACCCCTGGTTCAGGGCAGCGATCAGCAGGCTCTGGCTGGTCGAGCGCCCGCGGGCCCGCCGGGCGGCGGCGCTGGCCGCGGCGGGGACCAGCCCCAGCAGGCAAACGGCCACGAGCAGGCAGACGCGACGCATCGGGAGTATGTAACCGCTCAGAGCCGTGAAAGCTTCGGTCGGAGGCGTGCGGCCTAAACTGGAGGGTATGGGCAAGGTCGTCAAGCTTGACGCCGCGACCGAGCGGAAGGCCGGAGCTCGGGCGTCCGCGGCCTCCGCGGCGGCCGGCCAGCGGCGCAAGCGCTCCAAGACGGCGCTCGTGTTGGGCGGTGGCGGCTTCACCGGTGGGGTCTACGAGATGGGCGCGCTGCGGGCGCTCGATCTCCTGTCGGTCAATAAGACCGTCAACGAGTTCGACGTCTACGTGGGGACCAGTGCGGGGGCTTTCGTGGCCGCCGCGGTGGCCAACGGGGTCACCCCCGAGGAGATGATGCGGGTCATCGTCCAGCAGGTGCCGACGCCGTTCCCGGATGCCGGCGTGAGCTCGCTGCTGCGCCCCAACTACCGCGAGTTCGTCAGTCGCGGGATCACCTTTCCGATCCGGCTCGTCCACCTCCTGCGGCGGCTGGCCAGCGACCTCGGGCAGATCTCGGCGGTGGACATCGCGCTCGGGCTGGCCGAGATCCTGCCCTCCGGGCTCTACTCAGGAGAGGGGATCGAGCGTTACGTCCGCCGGATCCTGGCTGATCCCGACCGCACCGATGACTTCCGGCGGTTGAAGAACGAGCTGTATCTGCCCGCCACGGACCTGGACACCTGCGAGCGGGTCGTCCTCGGCTCGCCCGACTGGGACGACATCCCCATCTCGCGCGCGGTCAGCGCCTCGAGCGCGCTCCCGATGATCTACAAGCCGGTCAAGGTACGCGACCGGGAACTGGTCGATGGGGGGATCGTCTCGACGACGAATCTCGACATCGCCGTGCAGGCGGGCGCGAAGCTGATCGTCGTCGTCAACCCGCTGGTCCCGTATGTCAACGACTTCGAGAAGCGGATTCCCACCCTCACCGGGTCGCGACCCCAGCACGTCTCCGACATGGGCTTCCCCCAGATCGGCTACCAGGTGTTCAAGCTTCTGGCCCATCAGCGCTTGCATGAACTGGCCAAGCACTGGGAGGAGCGCTATCCGGGCGTCGACATCGTCCTCATCGAGCCGGAGGCGAGTGACGAGCTGATGTTTCAGACCAGCGTCATGAACTTCACCTCACGCGTGGACATCGCGCGCCACGGCTTTCAGTCGGTGACCCTGAAGCTGGCTCAGGATTACCCACGGTTCAAGCAGATCTGCGCGCGGCACGGCATCGAGATCTCGGCCACCCGCGTGCGCAAGGTGATCCGGCACTTCGAGGCGGAGCGAGAGTCAACCCGCGCCTGGCGGAAGATCCTCGAGCAGACCACCTCGACGTTGCTGCGCCAGTCGGCTCAGCAGTAGGGCCTGAAGGCCATCTGTGCAGACCCGGGGGGTCGCAGAGCGCGGCGAGCGGCGTACTAGGCGCCGGCGGCCTGCGGCTGGGCCACCTTGGTGACCGGAGCCTCCCGGATGCTCGAGAGGAAGAGAGTCTTGTCGATTCGACCGTTGAAGATCGGGACGCCCAACTCGATGCACTTGACGATCACGTCGCGCCGTTCCAAGCCGGCCTCGCGCGCGAGTTCGGTGGGCGTCAGGTGGTTGGCCATTGGTCCTCTTCTCCTTTGCCGCTTTACATGGTGAACGCAAGTATGCCGCCTCGGCCGGACGCGGGCAAACCGAAGCCGCGGATCCGGGCCCGAATGACCGGAGCGCCTGCATTCGTCGCCTTCCCAGCGGGTACAGAACTGCTGGACAGCCGTCCAGTAAACGCTAAGGTTCACTAAAGCGCCCGGTAGGGGGCGATTCTCGACGAGATGAGGCTCGTATGGCATTGATGCTTGGCTCCGCCTCTCCGGCTCCGGCCACGACGGAGGATGAGTTGATCGATGCCGCGCGGGTTGGCGATGACCGTGCCTTTGCCGAGCTGTACGCGCGCTATCGCCACCGGATCGAGCTCTACATCCGTGCCCGCGTGCGCGATCCCGGGCGCGCTGAAGATGTGGCGCAGGAGGTGTTCATCTCCGCTCTGCGCCGGTTGCGCAGCAGCGATCAGGTGATCGTCCTCAAGCCGTGGATCTATGAGATCGCCAAGAACGCGTGCATCGACGAGCACCGCCGCAGCCAGCGCAACCGCGAGATCTCGCTCGATGCCGAGGAGGGGCTCTCCGACGGACGCGGAGCGCTGCTGTCGATCGCCCCCACGCCGCCGGCGGCGATGGAACGCAAGCAGCAGCTCGATGACCTTCGCGGCGCGTTCGGTGGCCTGTCCAAGAACCATCATCAGCTGCTGGTCATGCGGGAGTTCGAGGGTCTGTCCTATGACGAGATCGGCCGGCGGACGGGCATGTCGCGACAGATGGTCGAGAGCGCGCTGTTCCGCGCCCGCCGCAAGCTCGGCGTCGAGTATCAGGAGCTGGCCAGCGGTCGCCGCTGCGTGCAGGTGCAGACCGCGATCGACGGGGGCAAGCTGAGCTCTTCCCGTGCGCTGGGCGTTCGTGAGCGGCGCCAGGTCGCTCGCCACCTGTCCCACTGCCAGGCGTGTCGGGTCAAGGCTCAGCTGGCCGGGGTCGGCGAGCGCCTCGCCCGCCCGGGCCTGGCGGCCAAGATCGCCGCCCTGCTCCCGTTCCCCGCTCTGCGGTTGCGGCTGTTCGGACGGGCAGCGGGGGTGGCCGTCCGCACGGGAGCCCATCCCGGGCTGCAGGCGGCGGCGGTCAACTCGGACTCAGGTCCGTCGGCCCTGCTCGGCTGCGCGGCGGCGGCGGCGGTCGCCCTGGCCATCGCCGGTGCCGGCGGCAGTCCCGGTGCGCGCGGCGGGACGTCTTCGCCCCGCCAGACCGCGCGGACGAATGCGGCCGCCACGTCCAACAGGCGCGACTTCGCTCCCGGCGTGGGGACCGTGGCGCCCGTGTCCGGTTCCGGTTACGCCGGGCGGTGGAGGGGGCGGGGGACCGCCGACCGCCGCGGGGATTCCCGGGCGGTCACGCTCCGGCCCGCGGCCGGAGCGCGCACCGCGGCTCCTCACACCCGCCAGCCGTCCGTCGGCGCCGGCCTCCCGCTGGCCGGCTCAGCGACCTCCGCCGCCGTCAGCACCGTCACCCAGACCGTGTCCGCGGCGAGCCGCGTCGCGCAGAGCACGGTCCAGTCGGTGGCCCAGAACGTCGAGCAGGGCCCGGTCGGCAGGACGCTGTCCACGGCCTTGTCGACCGCCGCCCCCATCATCAGCGCCGCGAGCGGCTCCCTTCCGGGCAGCGTGAGCGCGCCGAGCGCGCCATCGGCTCCGCTCGGCACCGGGAATACCGTCGCCGCACCCTGACGCTCCGCCAGGGCTGCGGGGCGCCGCCGGCGGTGGCGAACGCGCCGGCGCGTAGCCCGAGGCGCCCGGAAGCGAACTGGAGAGCGCCTGTGGGATACTGGCCTCATCGGGGCGTGGCGCAGCCTGGTAGCGCGCACCGTTCGGGTCGGTGAGGTCCCCGGTTCAAATCCGGGCGCCCCGACTCAAAAAACCCAGCAAATGCTGGGTTTTTTGTTTGGCGGATAGAGGGTCCGATTGGGCACGGATCGGGCACAAACGTGAATCTGCCAGGCCTGGCGAGGCGAAAAAGTGCCTGTGAGCAGGGAATTTGAACCGGAGCGCGCACCGGCCGCCGCGGTGAGGTCCCCGGTTGAAATTCCAGGCGCGTGACCGATGTGTGCCCAATGGCGTTCGACGCCGTCTGGTCCTCGTGTTTCAGCGCGTTGCCGCCGACGTTTCCGAGGTCAGAACGGGCATGGGCAATCTGCGCCCCCCTCATCAGCGTCAAGCTCGCTCTCGTAGCAAAGCGGTACTCAGGTCTGATCGGCAGTTGGCGAGTCGTGGTTTCCGCGCGCAGGAGGGAAGTCGGCGGCGCGCTCGCGATAGTCGCGGCAGAGCCAGAGCGGGGCTCGGGGACGACCCTGACAACGAAAGTGGGTCCATTGCAGACCTATCGATACGAGCCGCCATGGGAGCCGCGTTCGTGGCGCGTCGCGGCAGGTCGGCTGCTATTAGCTGTCGCCGTTGAGTCGCGCGACCAGTTCGATCATTGCGTCAAGCGCGGCCTCTAGCGGCTTGGTGTCGCGTTTGACCTGAGTGAGGAGAAGGCCGCCCTGCAGGGCGGCGAGTAGCGCGAGGGCGAGAGTGTCGGGGTTGGTGTCGGGCGTGAGCTCGCCTCGCGCGTGCATCTTTCGTAGGCCGCTCTGGATGGTGGCTTCCCATCGTTTGAAGCCGTCGGCGACGTGGGCTCTTGCGTCGGGATCGGTCTCGGATAGCTGGCCTCCGAGAGAGCCGATTGGGCAGCCGCCGGTGCAGTGGTGATCGCGCTGGGCTGCGATCAAGAAGTCGCGCCAGGCTCGGAGGCCATTCAGGGTGCTGAAATCGAAGTTCTCCTGCCCGCCGATCATTGTGTCGGCCTGGTGGTCAACGACTGCCCGGACCAGGGCCGGCTTGTCGTCGAAGTAGTGGTATAGCTGCGAGCTTGAGATGTCCGCGGCCGCGCGTACGTGCTCGATCGTGGTGTGGGCGACGCCTTGGCGGAAGATCAAGTCGGCCGCCGCGTCGACGATGCGCTGACGGGTCTCCTGGCCCTTGCGCGTCAACGGGCGAGGCGAGGGGCTAGTCGTGTCCATGGCGCAGATTCTACTAGCAAACTGGATTGCTAGATCCATTCCGTGCTAGAGTGGAACGTGCGATCCATTTAGAGGTTCGCGACAACCACTAAGAGGGGGAGCGCGATACATGTCACTTCAGGGCAAGACCGCCCTTATCACCGGCGCCAACGTCGGGATCGGCAAGGAGGTGGCCCGGCAACTGGCACTACGTCCCGAGATGGGCCGCATCTACCTGGCTTGCCGCAACCAAGACCGTGCGGAAACGGCAAAGGCTGCCCTCGAAGCGAAGACCGGCCGGCGCATCTTCGACATCGTTCTCATGGACGTTGCCAGTCTGGATTCCGTCCGCGCCGGCTTGGCGGCCATCAGCGGATCCGTCGACGCGTTGGTGATGAACGCTGGTGTTATCGGTCCGCAGACGATGGCCCTGACCGCTGACGGCGTCACCACCGTGTTCGCGACGAATGTTCTTGGCCACGTCGTCCTCCTAGAAGGGCTCCTGGCCGAACATCGACTCGGAGAGGTGGCGGTCCTCGCCGGAAGCGAGGCAGCCAGGGGACTTCCGAAGTTGGGGATGAAACGGCCGTCCTTCGACTCAACCTCCGCCGACGAGCTCGCCACCGTCATCGACGGCAGCTACTTCGCCGGCCGAAAAGCTGACTTCAACCTAGCCTTCGGGCAGGCCAAGTACATCGGGGCCCTGTGGATGGCCTACCTGGCGCGCCAATACCCCGACCGGCGTTTCATCACCATGAGCCCCGGCGCCACCACCGGCACCCAAGCCGCCAACGACATTGCGCTACCGATGCGTGTAGCGGCCAAGTACGTCATGCCCGCCCTACGGATCTCCCACAAACTTGAGCTGGGCGCGAAGCGACTGGTCGACGGTGTCACCGACCCGACCCTGGCCAGCGGCGTGTTCTACGCCAGCGCGGCCAACAAGCTGAAGGGCCCCGTGGTCGACCAAGCAGGCATCTTCCCCGACCTCGCCAATCCGTCATTTCAGGACCACGCCAACGAGGCCATCCACCGCTTCATCACCAAAACGGCACTCGCGTGACCCCCCGGCCGACTCAGTCCAGAGAATCGCGAAGCTCGACTAGATCGCTCGCCCTTTGTCGGCCGCTCTGCCGCAGCGCCCTCCTGTCCGCGTTGCAGGGAAGGTGTCGGCGGCCGATAGATGCTCGTCGGGAGATGGACGCAGGAGTCGGCGGATACGGCCTCGGCGCTGCTCAAACTGCTCAGCGGGGCTTCGGCCCGCCTCTGCGACGCGCGGGGGCACGACCGCTTGAACCTTGATGAGCGCTCTGTTCAAATAGCCGCGAACAAGAACTCACGAAGGGAGCAACTATGTCGGTGATCATGGCGTTCGTCGTGAATGGCGACCCGAAGAAGCTCGAGGAGCACGCAGCAAGCGACCCGGACACGGCGAAGGCGATCCTGGAGGCAGCCAAGAGCCACGGCCTGATCGCGCATCGTTTCTACGGATCCGAAGATGGACAGATCATGATCGTCGATGAATGGCCCGATGAGCAGAGCTTCCAGTCTTTCTTCGAGGAGAACGGCGCGAAGATTGGCCCAATGTTCCAGGCGGCTGGCGTGACCGCCGAGCCGCAGCCGAAGTTCTGGCACAAGCTGCAGACCTACGACGAATACGGTTGGGGCGCATAGGCCTGCCGGCACACGTCCTCCGCGCTGGCAGCGGCACTAGTTGCGGCTCGTACGGGGCAGCTCGGAAGGGCGTGACTGCGAGGCACCGGCAAGCGGGACCGGCGTACGGCAGGAGTTGCCAATCAGCACCGGAGCAGGTGCGCGGTGGAGCGGCGGGACGTACTTACATCTCACCAGAGGCGCGTCCGGCCGTGCGCCCGTGACATCCGCAGCTGGGTAACCGCCCCAGTTGCGCACGAGGGGCGTCTCGAGTCCAGCTCGTAGAAGTGCACGTGCTCTCGGAGGAGCAGGTTTCAGTACCTCGCCGGTCCGTGAAACCCGAGAGCGCACCTGCGCTCAGCCTGCGGGCGTCGGTTCGGTTCGATCAGGCCGCCGTCCGATCTATGTGTTTGGCGAGATACGCCGCGTCGCGGCCGACGCCGGAGAATAGACCGGACTTGAAGGTGTGCATCCAGTGCAGGCCCAGAAAGTAGAGGCCTCGCACCGGGGTGACCCCGCGCTGCTGGAGTGGCCGGCCCTGGGCATCCACGACGGGCAACTGCAACCAGCCGTAGTCGTAGTCGTAGCCGGTTGCCCAAATGATTGCCGCGATGTTCTCGCGCCGCAGGTCGAGGGACTGGACCTCGGCGATCGTGACCGGCGAAGCCGCTGACGCGGCGGTCTCCTCCTCGGCCAGCTCCCAGTCTGGATTCGCAGCCGCGAGCTCTCGGGCGGCCTCTAGGAAGCCGGCGCACGCTGCGTCGGCCTCGGCGAGAACCTCGTTCGCGTTGGGTACGATCGCCAGCGTTCCGTCGGAGGCGCCGACGATCCTCCCGAGCACCCGGATGCCGTCGGCGGCCATCTGGCGCACATTGACGTCGTAACCGCCGCTCACGCCGGTGACGACGACCGACGGGGGCCATTGCCGCCCCGGGAAGCTGTCGATCGTCTGGTCGAAGCGGCCCATCCGCTCCAGCCACCACGTGACGTCCTTGCCGCGGAACCGTCGTGGGACGCGTCGGTGCCTGGAGACCGACAGCAAAACCGTGCGCCCAGCACGCAGGAGCTCGTCCGCGATCTGGCAGCCGGAGGCCCCGCTACCGACCACGAGCACGGCACCGTTCGGCAGGTCCTCCGGCCGCCGGTAACGCGTCGGATCGGTCTGCAACACCGACGGCATCACGCTCTCGGAAAACTGCGGGATGCGCGGCCGCTGGAACGGCCCGGTCGCGACGACCACATTCCTGGCCCGGATCGTGCCGTCCGTGACCGACAGGACGAATCCGCCGTCGTCCGCGCGCAGCTCGCAGACCTCGGTGTGCTCACGCACAGGCGCCCGCGTGCTCGCCGCATAGTGTTCGATGACGCGCAGGATTTCGCGCCAATGCGCGAAGCCGTTGGGGTCATCGCCCGAGTACGCGTAGCCCGGCAGCTCGAGCGAGAAGTTCGGGAACTGGAAGCACAGCGAGTCCCAGCGCTCGGTCCGCCAGCGTCCGCCGAGCTGCCCGCGCTCCAGAACCACGTGCTCTCGGCCGTGCTGCTGCAGCACCGCACTCATCGCCAGGCCGGCTTGACCGCCTCCGATGACAACGGTGTCGTACTGGTCTCGCATACCCCGGTCCCCGCGAACTGAGAATCGGGACGAGCCTACCGCCTGACGCGGAGGCTCGCGAGCTCCCAGTCCCCGGGCAAGCTTTGCCCAAAGTCGCGCCCCAGCAACAAAGCGGGTGCTCCAACGATCACTCCACTGCACCCGCTCCTCGCCAGTTTCGCGCATCTTCGGGACATCGTCCTGTCATGGTCAACGCGCGAGCCGTAGCGTGAGGAGGGGGTCGATGATCTGCCAGCCGACCGAATCGTCGCGGCGGAGCAGGTGACCGTCTGCAATCAGTGCCGCCGCTGCGTCTTGATAGCCGCCGCGCGTGCCGGCTTGACGCGTAGGCAGGTCGCGTGCCAGGGGTGAGCGGCCATTTGCGACCTCGCCGAGCACGACACGCTGCTGGCGCGAAACGCTCGCGAGTTCGGCTGCGTGGATTTCCGCAGTTTCCTCGAGGGCCAGGGTGAGCACCACCTCGACGCGCTCGTCATCGGACAGGTCAGGCTGCTCACGGAGTTGCCGCGCCAGAAGATGGCAGAGCAGCATGGTCCGCTGCGGGTGGCCGGCGCCGATCTCGACGAGCTGTGCTGCGGCTTCACCAGGAGCCAGTTCGAGCTCCTTGAAGCGACGCTCGACCTCAGCGATCGTGTCCTCGACAGGGAGCGGCCCGAGCCGCAGCGCCTCGGCCTGTCCCCAGAACGGCGCGTCGCGGCGCTCGAACATGCGCGCCAGCAGGGACGGCTCGGATCCGGCAAACACGTACGTCGTCTGGTGGTGGTGCTGGATCACCGCACGGACGCGGGCGTCGAGTTGCGGGGCGGCGGCGAGCAGGTCTTGGAACTCGTCGAACACCACCAGCGCGCCGGTCGCGTCGCGGGCGAGGATCTCGGGCAGGTTGAGCAGCTCTTCAAATAGGCCAGTTAGGTCGGTGCTTGGCGGTGGCGCTCGCAGCGTCAGCCTGACGGGCGGAATGTTCACCTCGAGTCCGAGCCGGGTGGCCAGTCTCCGGGCCTTTCGCACCGGGTCGAGGTCGCGATGTGGCGCCCATGCGGAGATCAGCGCCCGCACAACGCCTCCGAGGTCGCTGACGCCGCCGAGATCAACGCGGGCGGCGACCCAGCCAGCGCCTGACAGCGCCGCGCGATGAGCGTCGAGAAGCGTGGTCTTGCCGTAGCGGCGTGGCGCGGCGAGCCGGATCGCGGTCTGCTCGCCGGCGGCGATCCCAAGATGCCGTAGTTCGTCCTCACGGTCGATCATCCGATGGGGCGGGACCGGTCCCAGGTGCTTGAACGGATAGTCGGATGGCATGGCCAGAACCTTACCAAGTGGTAAGGTCGTTACCTTACCGCCTCAAATCCGGGCGCCCCGATTTCGAGACCCCCTGCGCGAGCAGGGGGTTTCCGCGGTGTCGGCGGCTCTCGGTCGGACGATCACGGCCTGAGTTCTTCGATGACTTCGTAGGATCCGTCGAGCAGCAGCTCTTGGACATGCGGGCTGATGCGGTCGACCTGCTCCCCGCGGCGCAGGCGCTGTTGCGCCGCACGCAGTTCCTCGAGTGTGCCGTCGAAGAGCCCGAACGACATCACGACATCAGGGTCCGAGACGTCGCGGCAGTGATAGATCCGCCTCCAGCCGGTGGGAGCCTCGCCAGGATCCCAAGCAGAGCGGAATGCTTCGTAGGAGCCCGGCGTCAGCCGACGCGCGGTGAGCGTGCAGATCATTCGAACCTCCCCGCGATCATCCAGGCCCCCGTCGTCGGTCGGTCAGGGTCGATTTGGGTCGCCATCGTTCCCTCCTCAGCGTGTTTTGGTCATTGCAGTGAGGTGGTGTCGATTAGGCGGCCGCTGTCGCGACGGCGTCCTCGGTCGGGAGCGCCGGGTCGTTGCCCCACTCGGCCCACGACCCGTCATAGATGCGAACGCGCCGGTAGCCGGCGGTGCGCAGCGCCAGCGCCGCGTGCGCGGCTCGAACGCCGCCCTGGCAGTAGGTCACGAGCTCGTGCTCGGGGCTCAGGCCAGCTGCCTCGGCACGAGCTCGGATCTCTGCCGGGTCGCGCAGGGTGCCATCCGGCCGGAGATTCCCCTCCCATGGCCACTGCACCGCCCCTGGGATATGGCCGCCGCGGGTCGCGCGGCGCTCCTCGCCGGAGAACTCGGCCGGGCCGCGGACATCGACGGGCCGCAGCCCCCGATCCTCGAGCCGGTCCAGGATCTCCGCCGCCGCGATCCCACGCATCCATCCGGACTCGCGGGGCTTGAAGATCGCCCGCACCGGCTCAGTGGGGCCGGGTTCGAGCGGCCGGCGCTCGGCTTCCCACTTCTCTATTCCGCCATCGAGCAGCGCGACCCGTTCGTGACCGTAGTGCGTCAGGACGTGCCACAGCCGCGCCGCGTAGAGGTTCCCGCCGTCCGAATACGCAACCACCGTCCTCTCCTGCGTGATCCCGAGGCGCCCTAGCGCCGCGGCCGCCTCCCGCTCGCCGGGCAGGAACGTCGTCACCGTGGTGTCGGCTGCCGCCAGATCGTCGAGCCAGTAGACGTGGATCGCGCCTGGGAGATGACCACTCTCGTACAGCTCGCGTGACGCGGCGGCGTCACCCGCGAACCGGCAGTCACACACCAGCAACTCCTCATCGCGCAGATGCGCGGCCAGCTCCCCGCTGCTCACCAGCGGCATGCTGATACTCATATCGGCCTCCGTCGTTCGCACGCTGCCAGACAGTGCGAGCCGGGGCGTGTCGCTAGTCGACGACCTCGACCCAGCCGGCGATCTCGTCGCGGGTGAGCGTCTTCGCCAACTCGGGGTGATCGGTCCGGATGTGGCTCTTGATCAGGGCCACCACCTCATCGTCGGTCTCACCGCGTGCGACATAGCCGCACTCACATTTGATCTGCCTGGCCATCTTGTTTGGTTGCGGCGATTGTCGGAGCCGGTCCTTTCTCATATCTTGACAGCAACCTTGGAGAAAGGTTGGAAAAGCTCGGTGCCGCCTCGGTCGCCCGCAAGAGTCCAGCTCTGTGGCCAGTTCGTGCTTGAGCTCGACGGACGGCGGATCGACGCTACGCTGCCCAGCCGCCAAGGCCGGTTGCTGTTCGCATACCTCACCCTCAACCGCGAGCGCGCGGTCAGCAGGGACGAGCTGATCGACGCGCTGTGGCCGTACGCGATGCCCACGGCCGCACGGTCCGCGCTCACCGTCCTTGTCTCCAAGCTCCGAGCCGCACTGGGGCCCCAGATGCTCAGCGGCCGCGGTGAACTCCGGCTGGCCCTGCCGGCAGAAGCACGCGTCGATGTGGAAGACGCCCTCGCGGCAGTCCACGAGGCACAGTCCGCGGTTGCGCTTGGTGATTGGAGGCGGGCATGGGGCCCCGCCCTGCGCGCTCAGTTCATCGCCCGTCGGCGATTGCTCCCGGAGCACGACGTGCCCTGGCTCGATAGCTGGCGCCAGCGACTCGACGACGCCCTCGACCGGGCACTCGAGGCATACGCCGCCAGCTGCCTCGGCATCGGCGGCACCGAGCTGCCTGGGGCCGAACGCGCCGCACGAGCACTCCTAGACCGCTCACCACTGCGCGAGACCGGTTACGTGCTGCTAATGGACGTTCTCGCCATCCAAGGCAATATCGCCGAGGCGATGCGGATCTACGACCGTGCGCGCACCACCCTTCAGCAAGAACTCGGGATGACTCCCGGCCGGTCGATCCAGGAAGCACACGCCCGGCTGCTCGGCCTCCCAGCGGCACCGCGCTGACACCAGAGACCAACACCATCCGTCAACGACAACACCGTAGAGCCCCCCGCCACACACACCGCCGTCGTCGTCGCAGTCCCACGACTGGCTCGCCCGCCGCGCGGGACGCTGCCACAGCGGGTTTAGGGTCGGTGTCGATTTCTGTCTCGCTCGCTCGACGCAGAGGTAGAACCAACCCAACTGATAGGAGGACATCGCGTATGCGGGTCATGGTGCTTATCAAGGCGACGGAGCAGAGCGAGGCGGGCGAGATGCCGAGCCAGGAGCTGCTCGAGCAGATGACGGCCTTCAACGAGGAGCTCGTCAGGGCAGGAGTGATGCTCGCCGGGGAGGGCCTTCACCCCAGCTCGGAGGGCGTGCGCGTCGAGTTCTCGGGCAGCGAGCGCAAGTTGATCGACGGCCCATTCGCCGAGACCAAGGAGCTCCTTGCCGGCTACTGGGTGTGGCAGGTTAGGTCGATGGAGGAGGCGGTCGAGTGGGTGAGGCGGATTCCCAACCCGACGGGCGAGCACGGCATGGTGGAGATCCGCCCGGTGTTCGAGGCCGACGACTTCGGAGAGGAGTTCACGCCCGAGCTGCGTGAGCGGGAGGAGCGGCTGCGCGCACAGACGGAAGCGGGCGCCTAGCCGTGTCCGTGGCGGGTCGGGACGTCACGCGCACGATCGAGGCCGTGTGGCGGATCGAGTCCGCGCGGTTGATCGCGGGCATTGCCCGCCTGGTGCGAGACGTCCCGCTCGCCGAGGACCTTGCGCAGGAGGCGCTCGTGGCCGCGCTGGAGCAGTGGCCCGAGTCAGGCGTCCCGGACAACCCGGGCGCCTGGCTCATGGCCACCGCCAAGCATCGCGCCATCGACCGGCTGCGGCGCGCGGAGGTCCACCAGCGCAAGACCGAGGAGCTCGGCCGCGACGCGGAGCTTCGCTCACGGGAGGACGACGACCTTGCGGCCGCGGCCGACGACCCGTTCGACGATGACCTCCTGCGGCTCATCTTCACCGCCTGCCATCCCGTCCTGTCCCCCGAAGCGCGGGTGGCGCTGACCCTCCGGCTCCTGTGCGGGCTGACGACGCGGGAGATCGCGCGGGCCTACCTGACATCCGAGTCGACCGTGGCGCAGCGCATCGTGCGCGCCAAGCGCACGCTGTCGGCCGCGCATGTCCCATTCGCGATACCCGGCCGGGACGAGCTGCGTGAGCGGCTGGCCTCGGTGCTGGAGGTCGTCTACCTGATCTTCAACGAGGGCTACTCGGCCACCGCGGGCGACCGGCTGATCCGACCCGAGCTGATGCAAGAGGCGCTGCGGCTCGGGCGCATCCTGGCCGAGTTGCTCCCGCGCGAGACGGAAGTCCACGGGATCGTCGCGCTGATGGAGCTGCAGGCGGCGCGCACCCGCGCCCGGACCGGACCGACGGGCGAACCGGTGCTCCTGCTTGACCAGGACCGCTCGCGCTGGGACTGGTTGTTGGTGGGCCGAGGGCTTCGGGCGCTCCAGCGCGCGTACGCGACCCGCGGGCCGATCGGGCCGTACACACTGCAGGCCAGCATCGCGGCCTGCCACGCACGCGCCCGCCGGCCGCAGGACACGGACTGGGAGCGAATCGTCGCCCTCTACGATGGCCTGGCCCAGCTGATGCCCTCGCCCGTGGTCGAGCTAAATCGTGCCGTGGCCGTGTGGATGGCCTGCGGCCCGCGCGCGGCACTCGAGATCGTGGACCGCCTTCGCGAGGAACCCGCCCTCGATGGCTACCACCTGCTGCCGAGCGTGCGCGGCGAACTTCTCGAGAACCTGGGCCGCGGTGATGAGGCCCGGGCCGAGTTCGAGCGGGCCGCGCTGCTCACAGCTAACTCCAGGCAGCGGGCCGCGCTGCTCGAGCGGGCGGCCGCCTGTGTGTCCCTGCGCTGACGCTACCGGTCCTGGTTCGTCGCGCCGCGCGAATCTCGGGTCCCCGACGAGGAGCACGACCTCGCGGCCGGCGAGTCAGCGGCCGATGCGGTAGCGAACGTGCGTCGCGTGCGGGGAGTGAATCACCTCGACCGGTTGCAGGCCGGGGTCTCGCACGCCGTCGAACAGGCGCTCGCCGGCGCCGAGCAGAACGGGAACGACGTCGAGCATAAGCTCGTCGATCACGCCCGCCGCGAACGCCTGCCGCACGGTGGAGGCGCCACCAGCGATGTCGACGCCGAGATCGCCGGCCGCCGCCTCCGCGCGCTCAAAGGCGACATCGAAGCCTTCGGTGATGAAGTGGAACGTCGTCCCGCCCTCCATCGCGATCGGGTCGTGCGGGTAGTGGGTGAGAACGAACACAGGAGCGTGATAAGGCGGCTCGTCGCCCCACCATCCGCGCCAGTTCCCGTCCCACGGGCCCCGAACGGGGCCAAACATGTTGCGGCCCATCACGTACGCTCCGCAGGGCTTCATGAGCTCGTCACGCACGCGGGCGTCGGCTTCATGGAAGGGCTCGTCCAGGTGCCAGTGGTGGAGCTCCAGGCCGCCGACTCCGAGCGGGTTGTCGCGGCTCTGATCGGGGCCGGCGACGAAGCCGTCGAGAGAGATGGACATATGGCATGTGGTTGGTGTCATGCGAGCCAAGACCGCCGAATCGACGAGAAATCATCGGTCGGAGACTCCCTCGCAAAAGCTAGCCGTTGCCCCCGATGGCGCATGACCCCGCCTAAATGGAAATGGTGCCGTCGTCGTGGAGCGTCCAGCCTGGGTTGTGGGCAACCTCCCATACGTAGCCCTCCGGATCGGCGAAGGCACCGGTGGTGCCGCCCCAGTCAGCGCGTCCGGCGGGGCGAACGATGCTGCCGCCGGCGCGCTCCGCCTCGGCCAGTACGGCACCCACTTCTTCGGGCGATCGTACGTTGTGGGCGAGCTCGATCCCGGGTGCGCCGTGACCACCGAGCGCAGTCCAGAGCCCGAAAACCATCCCGCCAGCCTGAAAGAAGCAGACCTCGTCATCGGGCTGCTGAGCACCAGACCAGCCGAGCGTCTCGTAGAACCGGCGCGCACGGGCAAGATCCTTGACACCGAGCGTCACCAAGCTGATGCGCTGTTCCATGCCCGTAGCATCGCAGTCATGCCTCCGCGCCGGGGGAGGCGTAGGAACGAGAACCTTGAACAGGCGCGGATGCACCCCGCAAAACGCGCGGACTCAGATGACCCGCGGCTCAACCGTGGGAGATCCTTCGCGAAGGAATGCCGGTTGACGGCCACGCTCAGGCGTGACGGATGGAGGCGTCTCGGCTAGCTCGACCGGTCGGTCGTCAGACGGAAGACCGGATGGCGAGGTGCTTCCCCCTCAAAGGCCTCAAGCGGGGAGGTCGGCGTGACATCGAAGAAGGGGCGCACGACCCGTACCTGCTGCAGGTATCGGCGGAGGACCGGGGCCGCGGCGGTGGGCGGAACCTCCTCGACCTTAAGCGTCTCCGATCGGCGTGACCGGTGCAGCTGGACTTCGCCAGCCGCGCGGGCATTTCGGACCCAGCCAACTTCGCCGTAGGGCGCGACAAGCCATCGGTCCCCATTCTCGATCAGGGTCACCGGGGTCTCATGGAGCTTGCCGGTCCTGCGACCGCGCACGGTGAGGACGTAAGTGTGGGGGCCCGCCAGTCCGAGCCGCGCCAGTGGCTTGACCACGACATTTACTAAGCGGCGCGCCCCCCTCAACCGGTAGCTCTGGGCCATCAGCCGGAAAGCCTAACTCGTCTGGGCGCCGGTATTGCAAAGCCGTCGCCCGACGGATCGAAAGGAGCAGAATTGGGAGCTGTCATGGCGCGAGTGCAAGGCGAAATCATCATTGCCCGGCCGGTTGAAGAGGTGTTCGACTTTGCTGCCGACGAGCGCAATGAGCCCGGCTATAACCCCCGCATGGTTCGCGCCCAACAGGTCTCGAGTGGCCCGGTCGGCGCCGGGACCCGATTTCATACGGAGCTGAGGACGATGGGGCGAACGATGCCGATGACGGTTGAGTTCACGCGCTTTGAGCGACCGCGGCTACTCGCATCGAAGACGACTTCATCGATGATGGAAACCGCGGGAGCATTGAGCTTCGACTCGGTTGCCGCCGGGACGCGGATGCGATGGTCGTGGGACGTCCGGCCGCGCGGCCCGCTCAAGCTGTTGACGCCGCTGGTGGGACTACTGGGCCGTCGGCAGGAGAGGGCGATCTGGAGCGAGTTCAGGCGCGTGCTGGAAGCGCGTACCGAGCAAACCGTGGGCGATCGAATCGCGGAAGGCTAGTGGGGGCGAAAGGTGGCTGGGCGTCTCCCTTGGGATGCAGATGCTTCGGAGAGTTGCGTGCACGGCGGAGGCGGTGTACACCCAGCTGCTCAGCGACAAACGGGAGGTAGCCCCATGAGACGTAGTCTCGCAATCCGTCGTCAGAAGACTGGCGCGAGCATGACCGGTGCGAGCATCACCGGCGCATCGATCGTGGGCCCGCGCTTGTTGGGACCGTCTGCCATGGCCCCGCTGGCGATTGCGGCGTTCGCCGTTGGGGCGCTTGCCATTGGTCGGCTTGTTATCGCCGATGCGGTCATTCGCAAGCTCCGGGCGGAAGAGATCGAGATCGGTTCGCTGAAAGTCCGCGAGCTCGAGGTCGCCGGCCAGCGCTGGCCGGGGAGTCCCCCGCCGTCAACGGCGTAGCGGGCCGGAGCCGGGTCGGCGCGGTCGCTCAGCGCGCGTCACGATCGTCAGTGCCGACCACCTTCGAGACGAGCTTATGCCGTCCGCGATGAGCTCGCTCACGGTCGGACGTTCTGGTTGAGCTGGAAAAGGTTCGTGGGGTCCCAGCGGCGCTTGATCTGCGTCAGACGCTCGTATCGGGCATGGCCGTAGGTGTCGCGCACGTCGTCGGTCGTGCCGACCTCGCTGGCGAAGTTCACGTACCCGCGGCCAGCTGCGAACGGCTGGCAGGCGGCTTTCACCGCGCGTGCCCAGTCCCGGTGCGCAGCGTCGTCACCTGGATCGTCCCAGCAGGCGTACGCGTTCATCGTGAACCTGGCGCTGCGGTTTGCGAACGCAGTCTGCTCGGGACCCACCCGTCCGGCCGCGCCGCCCATGTGGTGCAGGTCGATCTCGCAGCCGGTCGATGGCCGCTCGCCGGCGGCGCGAGCGAGCGTCTCGATCAGCCCGTCGGGCAGCTCGTCGAAGAACGCGTCGGTGAAGTAGTAGCGGCGGCCGGGCGGCAGATCAGCGTCGAACATCTGCTGCAGGTCGCAGTAGCTCACCCGATCGGAGAGGTCAGCCGCCGCGGGGATCGCACGCAGCGGCTTGAGATCTTGCCCGGCGTCGGCTTCCGAGCCGATATGACACCCGACGATCGCCACGCACAGCTCGTTTTGCATGTGGGTGGGGACGCCGTCCATCTCGGGTCCATTTAGCAGCACGAGCATCGTCGTGAAATCGTCCCGCGCGGTTTCGGACCACGCGCGGTACTCGGCGCCCACGTGCCCGGCCGCGTCGGCCGGCCAGATCAACAACGCCGCCGTGACCGACGTGACTGGATGCAGGGCGAATTCGAAGCCGGTCACAACTCCGAAGTTCCCGCCCCCGCCTCGCAGCGCCCAGAACAGATCCTCGTTCTCGTTAGTCGATGCGCGAACGACCTCGCCCGACGCCGTCACGACCTCTGCCGAGAGTAGGTTGTCGCACGCCAGTCCGTGTGGGCGGGTCAGCCAGCCGATCCCGCCGCCAAGTGTGAGCCCGCCGATCCCCGTGGTCGAGACCAGACCGCCGGTGGTGGCCAGCCCGTGCTCCTGGGTACGCGCGTCAAAGTCCGCCCACGTGCACCCGCCGCCGGCCAGTGCGAGCTGGGCGGCCGGATCGACCCGTACGCCGCGCATCGGGCTGAGGTCAAGAACGATCCCACGATCGCAGCTGCCAAAGCCCGCAACTGAATGACCGCCTCCCCGGACCGCCAGCGGGATCTCCTGCTCACGAGCAACGGCAATCGTCGCCGCGACCTCATGAGTGGTGGCACAGCGCACGACCGCCAGCGGCCGCCGATCGATCATCCCATTCCACACCCGGCGTGCTTGCTGATAACGGTCGTCGGACTGGGCGATAACCTCGCCCGCACCGCCTTCTCGCAACGCCGCCAGCGCACGACCGGCGTCCGGCACGTCGGTAACGGTCACAATCTCCATCCCCCTTTGCGGACGGGAACTTTCGCGCCCGAACGCTCTGTTCGCGTTGAGTTGACGCCGACCCTATCCCGTAAGCCTACGCCCGCGCCGTGTCCGCGCAGCCCAGCAGGACCGCTCGCGGCAGCAGGCGGGCAATCTCCCGCGACGCTCCAGGCCGTCCGCTCGATTACTGTGCTGCCACCGGCATGGCCGCGCCCGAAGGAGCGTCGGCCTGACTGTCCGGCTGCCCGGCTGGGGGCGGGGCTTGTGCTGCGGCTGCGTCTTTGAGGTATTGGTGGACGAAGGCAATGGCCATGCTGCCCTCGCCAACGGAGGCGGCGACGCGTTTGACGAGACCGGACCGCACGTCGCCGCAGGCGAAGATGCCGGGAACACTTGTCTCCAGGAGGTAGGGATCGCGGTCCAGCGGCCAGCCGTCGGCAGCACGTGCCTCTGCCCCGGTGAGTACGAACCCGCGGCGATCGAGGGCTATTTCGGGCGGGAGCCAGGCGGTCTCGGCGTCGGCTCCGATGAACATGAACAGTCCACCGGACTCAAGCCGGGACCGCTCGCCAGTCGCGGAGTCGCGAACGTCCAGCGCCTCCAATGAGACCTCGCCATGGGCTGCCACCACCTCGGTTTGATACATGGTGCGGATGTTCGGGCGGGTGGCAAGCTGGTCGACCAGATAGTGGGACATGCTCTTGTTGAGCGTCTGGCCGCGGCAGAGGATCGTCACACTCTTGGCATGGGTAGAGAAGAACAGCGCGGCCTGTCCGGCCGAGTTACCCGCACCGACTATGTGGACGTCTACGCCATGGGTGTTGGAAGCCTCGCTGCGCGCCGCTCCGTAGAAGATGCCCTTGCCGGCAAGCCGGTCAAAGCCCTCGATTGACAGCTGCCGCCAAGCCACGCCGCAGGCAAGGATGATCGTCCGTCCGCGGATCACGTCGCCGCCGTCGAGGTGCACGTGATTGGCCACAGGATCGATGCGCGTGACCGATCGCGTGACCAGAATCTCGGCGCCCAGCCTTCGCCCCTGCTGCAGGGCGCGGCTTGCGAGTTCGTCTCCCGACACGCCGGACGGGAATCCGAGGTAATTCTCGATTCGAGACGAGGTACCGGCCTGGCCGCCAGGCGCCTCGCGCTCAACGACGATCGTACGCAGGCCCTCCGACGCCCCGTACACAGCTGCGGCCAGGCCAGCTGGACCGGCCCCTACGATCACGGTGTCGTACTCCGCAGCGTCGGCCTCTGTGCCGAGGTGCAGCAGCTCAGCGACCCGGCGGAGGCGCGGCCGGACGACGGTCTTGCCGCCAATCACCTGAATCGCCGGCCAGTCGTCTTCGGCCGGTAACGGACCACCCCACACCACCGTTGGATCCGGCGTCTCAGGCGTGAGCCACTTGAACGTGACCTGGTTGCGATCAAGGAAGCGCCGCAATTCGGCGCAGGCGGCATCCCATCGATGTCCCAACACGATCGCCCGTGGCGGCGGAGGGTCGGCGGCCAGCCCCTGCAGGCCGCGCAGGCCGCTCATCCGGTGAGCGGCCAGCCGGCCCAATTCCTTGCCGACGTTCGGCGCCATCGCCGCGATGGCGTGGTAATCGTGAGGCTCGATACGCATCACACGCGATGTCTCAGCCGCCCGAAAGCCAACGGGAAACACCGTCCCGAACACGATCGGGAACTCCCCGAAAATCTCTCCCGGGTCACGCTCACCAACCACACGCGCGATCCCGTCGGTCTGTTTGACAGCCTCGACCCGGCCATCGAGCAGGACGAATAACGCACCGTCATCGCCCTCATTCGCCGCGTACTCGCCTGCCACCAGGACGATGTCAGCCGCCACACGACAGAGCTGCTCACGCTCGTTCTCGCCGAGCGCCGCGAAAAGCGGGTTCCGACAGATCTCTTCCGGCGTCACCATCTTCTACGACTCCAGCGGTGCACGCGCACTGGCGACGCGCCGCGTCCACAAGCGGCATCAGTCGTCATGGTCAGTCCAACAAATGCGCTTCGGTATGTGCAAATCGCCCCTCACTACCATACCTCATGCAGCAACCACTCCCCCGCTGGCCCGCCGTAATACCGAGGTGACCTCGAACGAGATGTCTCGCCCGCCCGGCCCCGCGCCCTGCTCCTCCCCAGTATTGAGAACCGCAGGTTCGCAACCATCTTCGGTGCGCGGCACCTGGATTCGGAATGAGGCGCAGCTCTCGTTGGATGTATGCCGGATTCGGAGTTTCGGCGTTGGTAAAAGATCCCTCGTTAGGGTTGGCTCACTGCCGCGAGGATCGAATGAAAGGGTTGGTGGTGGCTGCCATGCGCGTCAACGGGGTGGAGCTGTTCTGCGAGTTGAAGGGGGCAGGCGAGCCGCTCGTGCTTGTGCACGGATCCTGGGGCGATCATCACAACTGGGATCCGGTGGTCGGCCTGCTGAGCGAGTCGTTCAAGGTCGTCGTGTACGACCGCCGTGGTCATAGCCAGAGCGAGCGCCCGGCTGGCCAGGGGAGCGTCTACGACGATGCCGATGATCTCGCCGCACTGATCCAGGTGCTCGGGCTGGGGTCGGCGCACGTCGTCGGCAACTCGTTCGGTTCGATCGTCGCGCTGAATGCCGCGATCCGTCACCCGGAGGTGTTCGCGACGCTGGTCGTGCACGAGCCGCCGCTGCTGGGGATGCTGGCCGGGACCGGTTTCGAGCCGGTGCTGGAGGAGGTGAACCGGCGCGTTGGCGCCGTGATCGACCTGCTCGAGGCGGGGGAGGACGAGGCCGGCGCGAAGCGGTTCGTTGAGACGGTCGCTTGGCGCCCGGGGGCGTGGGAGGACGAACTCACTCCCGAGGTGCGCGCCGTGTTCACGGGCAACGCCCCGACGTTCCTCGACGAGGCGCACGACGCCGACTGGCAGCGGATCGACCTCGACCGGCTCGGGCGGTTCGACCGCCCCGCGCTCATGACAAAGGGCACCGTCTCCCCGCCGTTCTTCGGCGCGATCGTGGACACGATCGGATCGGCGCTGCCACACATCGAGCTCGAGACGATGGAGGGCGCGGACCATTCTCCGCACCAGAGCATGCCTGAGCAGTACGTTGATGTGGTCAGGCGGTTCCTCGAGGCCGCTCGTGGGGTGAGCGGCGGACCTCGCCGACACGGCTGATCCGATCAGCGCCAGCTCGCCGCTCCGCGCGTCGCTGTGCGAGATCGAGCTGTGCGCAACCCCTACCCAGCCGGCCGCCAGGGGATTATCCTGAGACTCATGACTCGCGATGAGGCGATGGCTGAGGTTGAGCGGAGGCGAGCTGCAGATCCCGGCGCGAGCTGGATGGCCACCGAACGCGGCGGGGAGTGGGTCGTCGTGCGCGTTGGCGTGCCGCCAACCAGGGTGACCGGCACGGCGACGAAGCCCCCGCCAGTCGCACCACAGGCTGACCCACATTCCGCAATCGAGCGCGCCGCGTGGTTCGCCGGCGGCGGCTGAGTCCCGCCCTCGCAGCCCGCAGCGCCGCCGATTACTGTGATATGGCCGCCGCGTCGACGTGCGCCTGCAGCGCGTCGACGGCCTCCGGCGTGACGCGGAAGGAGAGCGTGGGGCCGTCCTGGATCCACACGTCGACGACACCCTTGCGGCGGTGGCGCACGGTCGCGCCGACAATGTCGCGGAACTGAGCCGAGTAGAGCGTGACGAGATCCCGGCGGTCGCTGTGCACGCGCGATGCGGTCCAGCTCAGCTTGACCGGCGTGCTGACCACGAGCTCGCGGCGAGGTGCCGTCAACCAGGAAGTCCCGTGAGGCGAAACCTCAGCCAAGGCTGGGTTCATCCGGAAGCTCCCGACGTTGGGGAAGATGCCGGTCGTCTCGGCAAACGGATACGGGGCGCTGGAGGAGAAGCCGTGACAGGTCAGGCAGAGACCGAGCTCGGCATCGGGCGGCAGGAGCTCGCTCAGCACCTGCACCGCTGGGTTCTCCGGAGTCGCCCGATCGGCGGCGATGAACCCGAGTTGCACGAGCCTTGCGGCGATCGTCAAGCGGCGTCCGGCAATAGCCTGATCGGGGTCGGCCTCGGAGGCGGCCATGCCGTTCTCGACGGCCTGCTCCCCCACCGGGGGAGCGATGTCATCCGGCTCGCCCGCGCCACGGCGGACGAGCGCGCTGAACTCCCGGTTCCAGTCCTCGATCGACGTGAGCCGAGTGTACGTGCAGCCGGTGCGCTGATCCAGCATCGGGGGTAAGGCGGCCGCTCGACCCGGGCGACGGTTTAGCCGCTCGTCTCGCCGGGTGCTCTCGATTCCGCTCATCGACGGCATCCGGATGTCCATCAGAATGACGGTCCAGCGGGAACCGCTCTACAACGTGTTAGCTGTGTAGTTGTAGGATTAGAGCGATGGTACGTCGGTCTCCGATCCCCGACAGCGAGGCGTGGAACCGACGCTACGCGGGCCGCGAGCTGGTCTGGACGGCCGAGCCGAACCGCTTCCTCGTCCAGGAGACGGCGCCGCTCGAGCCAGGGCGGGCGCTCGACCTGGCCTGCGGCGAGGGGCGCAACGCGGTCTGGCTCGCGCAACGAGAGTGGAGCGTGACGGGCGTGGACTTCTCTGACGTCGCGCTCGAAAAGGCACGCCGGCTAGCCCAGGCGCGCGGCGTGCGCGCGGAGTGGGTGGTCGCTGACCTTCTTGATTACCAGCCGGCGCCACAGGCGTTCGATTTGGTCCTGATCTTCTACCTCCAGGTGCCGACAGCGCAGCGGCGGCCGATAATGCGCGCCGCCGCCGCGGCGGTCGCTCCGGGCGGGACGTTGCTGTTGGTCGGGCATGACAGCAGCAACCTCGAGCACGGCCACGGCGGTCCGCAGCACGCGGCGGTGCTCTACACCGCGCAGGATGTCGTCGCCGACCTCAAGGACAGCGGCATGCGGATCGAGCGGGCCGAGCGCGTCGAGAGGCCGGTCGACACACCCGGCGGTCAGCGGATCGCGCTCGACGCTCTGGTCCGCGCGCGAAGCCCAGCGGGTAGGGGTTTGCCGTGACGTCGACCGCGCCGCAGATTCGCCGCCGGGCTGGGCTACCAGTGGTTTCACCGCGGATCGCCTGCTGAGATGCGACAGCCGTTGCCACAGGACGAGTTCGACTGGATCTTCAGCCGCGTGCCGCGTCTCACCGTCGAGGTGGTGATCAGCTCTGAGGAGGGAGTCCTCCTGTCCCTGCGCGACATCGAGCCATGCCGGGGCATGTGGCATCTGCCGGGAGGGACCCTCCGCTTCGGCGAGCCGGTCACCGACGCGGTCAAGCGGGTCGCTGATCAGGAGCTTGGCGTGACCGTCTCGGTCGGGCCCCTGCTCGGCTACATCGAGTACCCGAGCCATTACAACAACGGGCTCGACTCTCCCGTAGGACTCGCCTTTGCGGCGGAGATCGGCCGACTTGACGCAGTGCCGCACGGCTGCCAATGGTTCATGACGCTTCCCGACAACATGCATGATGAGCAGCGACGATTCCTGGTCGAGCATCAGATCAGCCACGAGGCTCAGAGTGTCGTCGGTCAGCGCGATCGCACCCGCTCTAGGTAGTTGCCCCCGAGGCAACCGTGGGTTTGCGGCAGCGGAAGCGCGCAAAACCGTTGAGGACAGCTCGCCCGGGGAGGAGGAACCTCTCATCCATGAGGATCCTGAGCTACAGACATACCGATACGGCCGCCGCGCTTCCGGCAACCCCACCGGCGGACACGGTTGTACCCCCGGCGCCGGCGCCGGAAGCTGCACCGTCCGCGCCCACCGGCCACCGCCTCAGCCTGGTCGGCGCCAGCGCGCTCGTGGTCGGGAGCATCGTCGGGGTCGGCATCTTCAATCTGCCGTCCGCGCTTGCTCCGTACGGACCGATCACGCTCGTCTCGATGGGCTTGACCACGGTCGGCGCCCTCGCCCTGGCATGGCTGTTCTCGTCCCTGGCCCGTCGAATGCCCGCCCCCGGTGGGCCGTACGCCTACGCGCGGGTCGCGTTCGGCAACGGGCTTGGCTTCGCCAATGCCTGGTCGTATTGGATCACCGCCTGGGCGGGCAATGCAGCGATCGCGGTCGGCTGGGTGCTCTACGTCGAGGTGTTCATCAACACCGGACAGACCAAGATCTGGACGGTCCTGCTCGTGCTCGCCGGCCTGTGGATCCCGGCGTTCATCAATCTGAGCGGCCTCAGGAACATGGGCTGGTTCCAGCTCGCGACCACGATCACGAAGTTCGCCGCGCTGGTGTTCATGTCGATCGTCGGCCTCTTCTACATCAAGAGCGCCAACTTCTCTCCATTCAACGTGAGTGGCCACGGCGCGATCAGCGCGGTCGGCAGCGGCATGGCGATCGTGCTGTTCAGCTATCTGGGGCTGGAGGTCGCCTCGGTGGCGGCGGCGAAGGTCCGCGATCCGGATCGCAACGTCCCGCTGGCGACGATGCTCGGAACGCTGGCCAGCGCGGTGGTCTACCTGCTGTCGCTGGTGGCCGTCTTCGGGATCGTTTCCGATCACGTCCTGCAGAAGTCGACCGCCCCGTTCTCGACCGCGGTCAACGCAATGTTCGGGGGCACCTTCTGGGGCAACGTGATGGCCGTCGTGGTGATCATCTCCGGCATCGGCGCCCTCAACGGCTGGACGATGATCGCCGCCGAGATGCCGCGGGCCGCCGCCCAGGACGGGGTCTTCCCGCGGCGCTTCGAGCGCCTGAACGGGCGTGGGGCACCGGCTTGGGGGATCGTCTTCTCCACCGCGCTGGCCTCGATCGCGATGGTCATCAACTACCTCGGCTCCGACGGGGTGACTGTGTTTACGACGCTCGTGCTGATGACCGGCATCACGGCCGCGATTCCCTACGGATTCTCCGCTCTGGCGCAGATCAAATGGCGGCTGGCCGACCACAAGCAGCTGGAGACGCCCCGCTTCCTGCGCGACATGGTCGTCGCCGTCCTGTCGGTGGTGTTCTCAGCCTTCTTCATCTACTACTCACGCGACACCGGACACAGCTTCTTCGTCTACTGGGCGCCGTTCCTGTTGACCGCCGGCGCGTTCCTGATCGGGATCCCGGTCTACAACTCGCAACGGCATCGTATGACCCCACCCGGTGAAGTGCCCCCCTACCGGTGAGCGGGCTGACCGAACCTCGCGGGGAACGTCCTCCGCGCGCAGTCGTTGCGCTGGGCGGCAATGCCCTGCTGCGCCGCGGCGAGCCGCTCGAGGCTGAGAACCAGGCCCAGGCGGCTCGGGCGGCAGCCCGCCTGCTGGCCCGCGTGTCCTCTGCCCATCAGCTCGTCGTCACCCACGGAAATGGCCCCCAGGTTGGCCTGCTGGCGCTGATCAGTGATGCTTACACCGAGACGGCCCCGTACCCGCTCGACGTGCTGGGCTCGGAGACAGAGGGCCAGATCGGCTACGTGCTCGAGCTCGAGCTCGATAACGCCATTGCCGGCCAGGAGACGGTTGCGGTGCTTACGCGCGTCATTGTCGACGCGCATGACCCGGCCTTTTCGGAGCCGTCGAAGTTCATCGGCCCGGTCTACGCGGAGAGCGAGGCACGCTCCCTGACCGAACGGCACGGCTGGACGGTGAAGCGGGACGGCCCAGCCTGGCGGCGCGTGGTCCCGTCCCCGGAGCCGCGACGGATCGTGCAGCTGCGCGCGATCGAGCGTCTGGTCGACGCTGGCTTCCTCGTCGTCTGCACCGGTGGCGGAGGAATCCCCGTCACCGAAGACCGTCACGGAAATCAGCAGGGCGTGGAGGCCGTCATCGACAAGGACCTGGCCTCGGCCCTGCTGGCCAGCGACCTCCGCGTCGACACGCTCGTCCTGGCCACCGATGTGGACGCGGTTTATGACCGTTACGGTACCGCCGAGCAGCGGCCGATCGAGCGGGCGACGCCGACGGGGTTGCGAGCGCACGAGTTTGCCTCTGGTTCGATGGGGCCCAAGGTCGAGGCGGTGTGCCGCTTCGTCGAGCGCACCGGCGGTCGCGGTGTGATTGGCAGCCTCACCGAGATCGACGAGCTGTTCGACGGGCGGGCGGGAACCCAGGTCCTCCCAGACGGCCCCGAGCTGATCTACGCAGAAAGGAAGGCCAGCAATGACCGAGCAGCTTGAGCGCACGGTGTCATTTGCCGTTGAATCCGAGGTCGGGACTTTGCGCAAGGTCATCGTGCACCGCCCGGGTCTCGAGCACACCCGGCTCACTCCGACCAACGCGGAGGAGCTGCTGTTTGACGACGTGATCTGGGTCAAGCGGGCTAAAGAGGAACACGACGCGTTCGTCTCGGTCATGCGCGATCGAGGCGTGGAGGTGCTGTACGCCGAGCAGCTGCTGACTGACGTCCTCGAGGTGCCCGAGGCCCGGGGATGGGTGCTCGACCGGGTGCTCGACGAGCGCCACGTCGGCGTCTACCTCGCCCGCTCAGGACACGAGTGGGGCCGGAGCGGGTCGCCCCGGGAGGTGGCGGATTTCCTGATCGGCGGGATCACCAAGCGCGACCTGAGCAAGGGCGAGGGCCTGACCTACGAATCCAGCGATCTGACCGACATGATGCTGCCGCCCCTGCCGAACTTCATCTTTCAGCGCGACCCGTCGTGCTGGATCTATGACGGCGTCACGCTGAACCCGATGACAAAGCCCGCGCGCCGCCCCGAGACGGTCTTCATGGAGGCGATCTACCGCTGGCACCCGATGTTCGCGCAGACCGGCGGGGTCAACGTGTGGCACGGTGGGGTCGAGCAGGACTGGGGTCGCGCGACCGTCGAGGGCGGGGATGTCATGCCGATCGGTAACGGTGCCGTGATGATCGGGATGGGGGAACGCACGGCGCCGCAGGCCGTCACGATGATCGCGCGCGAGCTGTTCAAGGCCGGGTCCGCGCATCTGGTGCTGGCGGTGATGCTGCCGCGCTCGCGCCATTACATGCATCTCGACACGGTCATGACGATGGTTGATCGGGAGGCCGTCACAGCCTTCCGTGAGGTGATCGACGGAGCCCGGCTCTGGTCGATTCGGCCCGGCGAGACGCCTGAGCTGCCGGTCGTCGAGCGCTTCGACGGCAGCGTTGTCGAAGCCTTGAGACAGGCGCTGGGCGTGGACGAGATGCGGGTCATACCGACGGGTGGTGATGCCTTCGAGAGCGAGCGCGAGCAGTGGGACGACGGCAACAACCTGCTGTGCCTCGAGCCAGGTGTCGTGGTCGCCTACGACCGCAACGTCGACACCAACACCCGCCTGCGCAAGGCTGGCATCGAGGTGATCACCGTCTCCGGATCAGAGCTCGGGCGCGGGCGCGGGGGCTCGCATTGCATGAGCTGCCCGATCCAGCGCGACGCCGCGTTCTAGTCCATGTACAACCTGCGCAACCGCAGCTTTCTCAAGGAGAGCGACTTCACAGCCCGGGAGCTTGAACATCTGTTGAGGCTGTCGGCCGCGCTGAAGACCGTGAAGTACGCGGGCACCGAAGTGCCGCGCCTGACCGGCAAGACGATCGCACTCATCTTCGAGAAGAGCTCGACCCGAACGCGCTCGGCGTTCGAGGTCGCGGCCTACGACCAGGGCGCGCGCGTCACCTATCTCGACCCGAGCGGCTCGCAGCTGGGTCATAAGGAGTCGATCGCCGACACAGCTCGAGTGCTCGGTCGAATGTACGACGCGATCGAGTTCCGCGGCTCCGCGCACAGCGACATTGAGGAGCTGGCCGCGAATGCCGGGGTTCCGGTCTACAACGGCTTGACTGACGAGTGGCACCCCACGCAGATGCTCGCCGACTTTCTGACCATGCACGAGTCAAGCCACCGGCCGTACGACGCCATCACCTACACCTACATGGGCGATGCCCGCAGCAACGTCGGCCGCTCGCTGCTCATGATGGGCGCAATCATGGGCTCCCAGGTCCGGATCTGCGGTCCCCGGGAGCTCTGGCCGCCCGCTGACGTGCAGGCCCTGGCGCACGAGCGGGCCGAGGGCTCAGGCGCAGAGATCATGCTGACGGACGACCGCGACGCGGCGCTCCGCGGCGCGGATTTCGTCTACACCGACGTGTGGGTGTCGATGGGCGAGGCGAAGGATGCGTGGGAGGAGCGCGTCCGAGTTCTGGCGCCCTATCAGGTCAACACCGAGGCGATGAGGCAAACGGGAAATCCGCGGGTCAGGTTCCTGCACTGCCTGCCGGCCTTCCATGACGGGAACACCACCGTCGGTCGTGACGTCATGGAGCAAACCGGCATGAAGGACGGACTCGAGGTGACCGATGAGGTGTTCAGGTCCCCGGCCAGCATCGTCTTCGACCAAGCCGAGAACCGCCTTCACACGATCAAGGCGATCCTGGTCGCCACCATCGGCTCATGATGGCCTCCGGGCCTGGCCTTGGTCTGCCTTGACGCCGCCTCCACCGGTGTGCGCCAGGGGCCGGCGTCGTCAGTGTGAGAAGCGCGACGGCTTGGGCGGGCAACCGGAAGGTCAGCCTGCCGGTGCGCGAGATGTTGAGCGATGCGGGTCGCCCGCTCCCGCGGTGCTGGGCATCGATCCGCTGCAGGGTCGCCCTCCACCGGCGCGACGAGGCTGGGCGCCCCCGCACGGTCAAGCTGATCGTGCGGCTGGTCGGTCTGGACACTGAGAACGACGCGGTCAGGATGGTTACGCGGCGGCCGCTTGGGTTGCGCGACGCGAAGGCCCACAGGCCCCGACTCGGGTTCGAGCCATCGATGGCGACAGACCGTGGGGCGAGCGCCTGCCAGAAACCGAAGGCCCACCAGCTCGGACGGCGCGTGCCGCCGAGCGCGACCGTGCCCCAGCCGCCGGGTCGCGGGTCGGTGTCGGCTCCCTGGTAGAACGCTGCGGCAGCGAGCTTGTCCTGTTGGAACGTGATCAGAGTGCCGGCGTCGAACGCGGCGCCGACGTTGGTGTTCATCCGCCGATCGAGACCGCCGGCCGAGAGGTTCCACTCGTCCAAGATCAGCGCCGGGGCCGGAGCGCGGCCAGAGGCGGCGGCGACCGCTGCACGCACCAGCGCGATGCCCGGCGTATAGGTCAGCGGCGACGCGGCTGGGTTGATGCATCCCAGGGACCGCTGCAACGCCACCGATGTCGGGTCACCGGGGTTCTCCGGGCCATCGGGACCGAGACATGGATAGTTGGCGTAGTAGTGCCAGGAGACAAACGCCGGCGGCAGACCGTCCGAGCGCAGGCGCGACACGAACGCGCTGACCTGGGCCGCGTCAGGCGAGAAGCTCGCCGGGCCGCCGAAGTGCAGCGGCCGGCGGATGGCGAGGGCCGCCGCATGGACAGCCTCGGCGGACGCCGCCGCGGTGTCGAGGAAGGCGGCCTGTGTCCCATCCCAGTAGGTGGGCAGGTCAGGCTCGTTCCACGCCTCGAACCAGCGCACCCTGCCCGGGCCGGTCGCGAGCGCGATGGCGGTGCGCATGACCAGATCGCGCCATGCGTTCAGATCGGTCGGCTCGGTCCGGGTGCGATCGCCGAGCACGGCCAGCGGTTGGCCCAGCCATGCCGGGGTGTAGTCGAGGATCACCAGCGGGTCGGCGCCGATCGCCCGTATCTGCGCGACGCGCGCCTGAAGCGCCCCCAGGCGCAGGACGCCGCGCACCGGGCTCATCTGCTCAAAGGACGCGTCAACCCGAACGAAGCGGGGATGCAGCTCGCCGATCACCGATGCCGGGAGGTGGCCGAAATGAAAGTCGAATCCGACGAGCCCGCGGTCTACCCGGCCGTTGGGCTCGTTCACGTGAACGGTCAGCGCCGTCGGCGTCAGGAACGCCTGACGCCGCGTGGCGGACGACGCCACGCCCGCAAGCAGCAGCACGATCCCAGCGGCAGCGACCACGCCTGCCGTGCGGCACGCCAAGCGAACGGTACGCCCGCCGAGCGATCGCTCGCAGGGCGGATCAGGATGCCGTGACGCGTGGGGCGTAGCGGTGGTGCAGCATCAGTGCGTTGCCGTCGGGATCGGCGAAGAAGCCCATGTGGCAGACACCCGTGTCGAGCGTGTCGCCCTGGAACTGCACCCCGCGCGCTTCGAGGGTTGCGCGAGCCGCCGCGACATCGTCGACGTGCAGGGCGAGGGCAATCGTCTGGACGTGATGCCCGATGCCCATCTTCTCCCCGTCGATGATGCTGATCGTCACGTTGCCGGTCTCGAATTCGGCGTAGTTGCGCTCGGGGGCGTAGACCGACCGCGGCAGCCCGAGCGTGGTCCCATAGAACGCACAGGCGGCGTCGATGTCACGCGTAGAGAGCGGAATGAAGTCGACACGTGAGATGAGCTCGGAGGGGGTGACCACGCGTGCGGATGCTACTAGCGCACCTTGGCGGCCGGCTCTTCGGCCGCCCCTGGCCGGTGGCCGCCTTGCTCCAGAACGGCTGAATGAAGCCGGTCGTACTCCTCGAGCGAGATCTCCCCCTGGGCGAGGCGTCGCTTGAGAATCTGCTCAGGCGGTTCCGGGGGCGCCTGTGGTTCTGGGAGCGCCTGCCGGTGTTGGTCGGTGGGCCGCCCGCGCGCCAGCCAGACACCTGCGTAGATGATCAGCCCCCAGAACGCGATCATGCCGAGCGACATGAAGAGCCACCATCCCCAACCCCAGCCGGCGTCGTGCATGTAGAACATGCCATCACGCTAGCCTGCCGCCCCGCCTCGATCATCCGGACGGAGCCCCGATGCGCATCCGTGACGGGCCGCACCCCGGACCGTGCGCTCGCGCCGGGGCGCCGCTCGAGGACCCTCAGCTCAGGTCGCGGTAGTTCGCCAGCCGAATTCCGAGCGCCTCGATCTCTGCCCGAACGCTGGGGTCGCACAGCGTGCGGACCTCCACCTCCCGCTCGGTCAGGTAGACCGAGGTGAAGTCGTCGCTGACGTAGCCGGGGTGGCAGCCGAGCTCCGTCCACCCTTCCAGGACCTCGTTGCGCAGGATCCAGATGAGGAATTCAGGGCTGATGTGGTTCAGGTCGGTGACCTCCCACTCCCACTGTCCGTAGAACCCGCCGACGAACGTGACCCGGCCGTCCTCGCGCAGCGGGACGCCCACCGGCGCGGCCAGCTCCCGGGCGATCGGGGCGATCTGCGGGCGGCGGTGCACGTGGTGGTGAGAATCCACGTGCGTCGGTGCCCGTCCCACGAGCGCTTCGAACAGGGCGAGCTGACGCGCCAGCTCCGTTCGGACCGCGCTCGCGTCCTCGAGATCCAGCTCCGGCTCGGCCTGCTCGCCGTCCAGGTCCCAATGGAGGCCGAGACCCAGGTCGGGATGCTGCCTGGCCAGGGTGACGGCATCGGCGGCGGCTGAACCGGTCACCATCAGGCTGGTACTGGTGACGATCCCGTTCGTGTGGGCGTCGACGATGCCGCGGTTGATGCCGTCCGAGGCTCCGAAGTCGTCGGCGTTGACGATCAGCACTCGTTCGCTCACCGGATTGCCTCGCTGGAGTGGCCGACCATGCGGGCCGCCACCTTAGCGGCGCCGTAGGAGCGGAGGACGGCCGTCCTCGATCAGCTCCGCCAACACGCCTTCGACCCCGCGAACGACGAAGCTCACGTCGCGCCCGCCCTCTCCAGCAGTTGGGCCAGGACCGTCTCGGCTCGGAAATGCTCGGCGGCGAGTTCGCGGGCAGCCCGGCTGTGGCGGGCGTAATCGGTACCAACGCGCTCCAGCGCGTCGACCGCCTCCTCCGCTGTGCGGAACGAGAGCAGCCCGTCGCCGGTCGGCAGGACATCCTCAAAGCCTGTGTCCTGGACGATCGCCGGCCGTCCGGTGGCCAGGTAGGTCGCCGTGCGATCGCTGAACCATCCGCTCCGCATGCGCACGTTCTGATCCTTGGCGGCGGTGAACTCGCCTCCCGAGGCGGTGATGAAGTCCCGATAGGCTCGCGGGTCGCGGGACAGTGGGGCCGCCGGCTGCACGCCGAAGCCCGAACGCCGCAGCAACTCGATCGTCACGGGATCGTCGAGGGCCAGCGCGAGCTCGATCCTCACGCCGGTCCGTCCGGGGACCTCGAGCAGCTTCATGAACTCGACGCTCTTGCTCCAGGTGTAGGTCTCGCCACAGAACACGATGTCCTTCTGAGGCTGGTCCCAGCTGGCGATTGTGGTGTAAGACAGACCGCTCGGCGGAGGCTCAGGGAACCAGCGCGGGGGCGGCCAGAAATCAAGCACGACCGGCTGCCTGGTCGGCAAGTAGGAGAAGTGGTCGACCGGCACCGGGCAGCCGGGCTGGCCGATCCGCTCTCCAAACGTGAAATGGTCCGTGTGGGCGGCCAAAAAGTCGATCGTCGCCTGACTGCCCAGGGCGATCTCCAGCTGGGGAGTCACAGGGTCGGTTTCGAGGTAGATCCGGATGGGTGCCGCCCGATGCGCCTCCTTGAGGACGGTGGCGCCGCTGAGGTTGATAAGCACCTCACACCCGGCCAGCACGTCGGCCAGCCGGCCGGACGACAGTCCCCAGACCTCGCCGTCGCGGGCGCCATTGACGTACGCCCAGCGTCCGGTGAACCCGGCCTGGTCCATGAGCGTCGCGAGGCGTACCGCCGCGCCTTTCGCGTCGTCGGTGACCGTCTCGGCGTCGGGATCGTAGGGCCAGTTACCTGTGTCCTCGACGTAATGCACGTCGTGACCGAGGCGGCGAAGTCCTTCCAGATAGTGCCGAACCTGCCACCAGACGCCCGAAAATGGCATCTGGGCCGCAGCCCCGAGCAGGACAACGCGGCGCGACTCAGCCACCCCCGAGCAGCTCCTGCAGCCGTTCGCGGTGGGGTCCCGCCCAAAACTCGGCGCCCAGAAAGCGCTCGGCCAGATCGAGCGGCAGGCTGGTGAAAAGATGATCGCTGGCCAGCTGCGTGCGATGGGCGCGCAGTGCGGCGAGCTTGCGGGGCAGGACGGCACGCACGTCAAGCGTGACGTCCGCACGCCGGTCACCCCCGAAGGCGGCCGGCTCAAGACCCCACAGGTCGTAGGGCAGACCCCGTTGAGCGGCGGCGGCGGTCAGCTCAGTCATCAGTCCGTTCGGCCAGGCCGCGGCGTAGATGTCCGCCGGTGTGTCCAGACGTTGGACCGCCAGCGCAGCGATCTCCCCCGCTGCGATGTGATCACGATGCCAGTAGAGTCCGTCGTCACCGAAGGTCAGCACCACGTCCGGCGCCCAGGGGCTCAACGCCGCGGCCAGCTCCGCGGCTGCGGCCTCATGGTTGATCCACTCGAGCTCGCCATCGGGGAAGGCCAGGCAGACCGACCAATCGAGGCCGAGGGCGCGGGCGGCGCGGTGGAGCTCCTCCTGCCGCACCTCGCCGAGTTGCTCCACCGAGGCCAGCGCCGGATCCGCGATCGGTCCCTGCTCGCCGCGCGTCAGCGAGACCACTCCCGTCCTGAGTCCGGCGCGAGCGGCCAGCGCCAGCGTCCCGCCGGCGATCAGGGACTCGTCATCCGGATGGGCGACGACGGCCGCGACCGTCCCCCTCATCGGCGCCGATCCGCGAGCGCGCGGTACAGCGCTTCGTGACGATCGATCATTAGGCGAGCGTCAAAGCGCTGCCTGGCCGTCCGGCGCACAGCTTGCCTATCCAGGGCGGCGGCTGCCGGAACGCGCTCCGCGAGCCCAGTCCAGGTCGGGGCGGTAAAGCCGGTGATGCCGGGCTGAACGATCTCTGGTACGGCGCCCAGCTCGGTGGCCAGCACCGGGGTTCCGCAGGCCATCGCCTCCAACAGGACGAGGCCGAACGGCTCCGGGTACACGACCGGGAAGAGTAGCGCGACGGCTCCGGCCAACAGGCGGTTGCGCTCCGCGACACCGACTCTGCCGACCCAGCGGATCTGATCGCCGTCGACCGCAGATTCGTCACGGACGTCGTACCCTTCCTCTGCGGGGCCGGCGAGGATCAGTGGCAGCCCGGCCGCCTGGGCGATTCGGATTGCGTCGCCCGGTCCCTTATCGGCCAGCATGCGACCGAGAAAGAGTAGGTAGCCCTCGGCCCGCGACGAAAAAGGGAACGTATCGAAGTCGATCCCGTGCGGGATGACGGTGACCGACTGATGCTCGCCGAGCGAACGCCGCTGATGCTCCGACACCGCGACGACGTGGACCTCAGGGTGGCGCCGGTATGCAGCCAACACCTCAGGCGGAATTTCGGTGTGAGGGGTGTCGACCAGCGGGGTGTCCACCAGCGGTGCGAACGGGAGCGCAAAGTGCGAGTCGTGAGCATGGATCACGTCGTGCTCGGCCGCGTGCTCGAACGCCAGCGCGGCGTTGAAGCTCTCCGCTCGAAACCACTCCCAGATCCCCTCCTCGTGGTCGTAGCCTCGCGGCAGCACCGATCGCAGCCGGGCAGCGGTCCGGGAGTCGCCGGTGGCATACAGCGTCACTTCATGACCCCGTGCCACGAGCCCCTTGATCAACAATTCGACTAGGTCCTCGACGGATTCGCCCGCCCCGGGAGTGACGGGGCCGGCGACGGGCGCGATCTGGGCGATCCGCAGGGCGCCGTTACCGGCGGTCAACGGTTCTCTCCGGGTGGTACGTCCTGAGCCGCGATACCCAGGGCGGAAGAGCCCGTCAAGCAGTCCGCGCTCAACGAGAGTGCTGACGACGCCTCGGCCAGGATTCGCGCCCCGAGCGCCACCCCCAGGCCACCTATGACGACCGACACCTCCCCGGCGCCGTCAAGGGCGGCAGCCACCGTCAGGAGCAGGGCCAGCGCCAGCAGCAGGAGGCCAGCGGTCGACCACGTCGGCCGACACCGCGCCCGCATAAGTTGCCTGCCCGACCCATGCTCTTCCACGGTGGTGCTGATCCGGACTCCGGCGAGGACGCCGCCTCGGGTCTCCAGATCCCAGCTGTCAAACTCGCCACCGCGGCGCACGACGGTGCCGGCGCAGGTGATCGCGTGCTCGACCGAGCGCAACCACTCGGTTGGATCGACCCACTCCTCGTTCCAGCGTTCGAGCCGTCGGGTCACCGGCACCGCGGCGCCGGTCCGGATGAACCTCCGCCACGGCGTCAGACCATGGCGTAGACGCCCCTCCAGGCGCACGAGCGGCTGAGCCACGTGGAGCAGCGCGGCCAATGCCCGCCGCGCAGTGACGTCGAGTGGCGATAGCCCGGGGGTCGGGAAGCGCGCTCCAACGGCGGCGACGACGCTGCGTGCCGCCAGCGCCCCAGCTCCGGCGACCAGCACCGGCGCCAGGACCAGCAGCGGGGTCCAGGCCGCCCCGAGCGCGACCAGCAGAGTCAGGAAGCCGATCGCCAGGTAGGCCTCCGGCATCAGCAGCAGAGTGTTCATGTCCCCGCGCGCCGGTTCGTAGAGCGACTGGAACAACGCCGTTCCCCACACACCGTGGTAGACCCGCCATCGCATCCGTCCCGTCGCGTGCCGGGGCGCGGCCTCGCCGTATACCCGGCCGCGCCAGGTGACGTGGCCGCCGGCGCTGTAGCGGGCCGGCCACTTACGCTCCAGCATCGCCTCGGCCTGGCCGTAGCCCCGCTGCTGGCGCAGGTAGCCGCGCACGCTCCCGCGCCGGTGATGCCAGACCATCGCCGCGGCGTGGTAGCCGATCCGCCAGCCACGATCCTGCAGCCGCCAGCAGACATCGACATCGTCACCGGCGCTGCGGAAGCGCGGATCAAAGCCGCCGATGTCGCGCAGCTGCTCGGCGCGGAATGCGGAATTGCAGCCCGGGATGTGCTCCGCCTCTCGGTCGCTGAGCAGCACGTGGATCGGGTTGCCTGGCGCCACGGCGACGGCGTCGGCCACGGCGCCGTCACCCGGAACCGGCAGGTTGGGCCCTCCGATGGCCACGAAGTCAGTGCGGGCAAAGGCGTCGGCCAGGTAGGTCAGCCAGTGCGGATCGGGCCTTGCGTCATCGTCGATGTAGGCGACGATATCGCCGGTCGCGGCCGCCAGAGCGGTGTTGCGCGCGCTGGACAGCCCCCGGTTCTCGGTCGAGATGACCTTGAATCCATGCTCGCGCGCGATCCGCGCGCTGTCATCGATGGAGCCGTCGTCGACGACGATCACCTCCACCTCGGGGTACTCGAGCTGGGCGATGCCTGCGCAGGTCTCGGGCAGGGTGGACGCGCCGTTGTAGGTGCAGACCAGCACCGAGATCCGCGGCGCCGCGGGACCGGGGGCGACGGGAACGGCGGCAAACGCCTCGCTGAGGCGGTGGAGCGCGGGTTTCGGCACCCGCCGGCGATCGGTGAGCCCGAAGTGCCAATCGGTGATCTCAGCGCCGCCGCGATGCCACTCGTCGGTCCACGAGAAGGCAAACGCGCCGGCGCAGCCGGCGCCGAAGGCCGCGCGGACCTGCCAATCGATCGTGTCCGCCTGCACATCCTCGCCGTGGGTTCCGCTGTCGAGACCGATCTCGGTCAGGACGAGTGGCCGGTCACCGGCCAGGACCTGGAGGCGGTGCAGGTAGCGCTCGAACGGCTCCGGCTGCTCGAGAAACACGTTGAAGCACAGGAAGTCCAGGAAGTCGAGCTCGAGGTACTCCGTGGTCGGGTAGTTCACGTACGTGACCAGGGCACCCGGATCGGCGTCCCGGACGGAGTCATACAGGCGCTCGATGAAGCCTCGGATCCGCTGGGGTCCGTGCCAGCGGACGATCGGCGCGGGGATCTCGTTGCCCACTGCCCAGGAAAGCAGGGCCGGGTGACCAGCCAGCGGCGCCACCTCGAGGCTGACCCGTTCGACGATCGCATCGGCTCGCCGCGGCTCGTCAAGGAACGCGACATGTTGCTCCCAGGCCAGACCCGCCATTACTGCCAGCCCGTGCTCGGCGGCCGCATCAAGCAGCCACAGCGGGGGCGGCGTGTACAGCCTGACCGTATTGATGCCGGCCCGGACCATCTGTGCGAAGTCGACTGGTGTGCGGGCGCGATCGTAGGGCGGCCCATCAGGGCCGGGGGCGAACGGGCCGTAGGTGACCCCGCGCAAGTAGCGCCGCTCCTGCCCGGCCCGGAAGAACTTCCCGTCGACCTCGTGGCGAGCGGGCAAGCGCAGTGTGGCTGGAGGATCAGGCTGTCCGCTCAGATGGCCTCTGAGGCTTGATGCTGCGCCCAGGGACGACCGATCGGAAGGCGACGAAGTCATGGACGCTGGCTTGCGGGAGAGCTAACGGGGCGGCAAAGGCAACCGGCCGGGCCGGCTCACGCGGCGTTGCTCAGACTATCGGTCGCCGGCGGGCTGTCCAGGTGGACCACCGGCGCGAGCTGGGCTCGGCCGCGGCGGGCCTCGACGGCGGGCAGGTGGCGGCCAGCCTCGATGACCAGGACTCCGAGCAGGGCCACGACCCCGCTGAGCAGCACCACCGGGGTCATGAGCAGCACGCCAAGCGGCCACAGCAGCCTGAGCGCGGTGACGCGGCGAGACCGGGTCTTCACGTGACCCGGGCGCTCGCGCGGCCTCCCGCCGGGCTGCATCCGCTGTTCAGTGGGGCAGCGCCGGGGCGCCGGGGCCGACCCCTCCAGATGGGGGTCTCTCCGGAGCCGGGTCCCGCGGGACGCCCCCGCCGGGCGCAGGTGTCGCCGGACCGCCGGGGCGCTGGCCTGGTGGGGTTCGGCTGAGTCGGCCGTTTCGGTCTTCAAGGCGCTTCTCCTAGCTGAATTTCTGAGGGGGGCGGTCGTCGCTGAGGGCGCAGACGGTGCCCGGCTGCGGCGAACGTTTTGTCACGCTTCGGACAACACTTGGGAAGGGCAAGAGTTCTGGTGTTCCCGGCGCTCGCGCTCGGGCGATGCGGTCCGGAAACGGGTGAGTTGCTGGTGCGCTTGGCAGCCGCCCGGCCCCCGCCCGCGACGTGGTCACCGCGAGCAGCGTGGCGCCCGGAGGGGCGTGGGCTGTCGGGCCTCGATGAACCGCGGGCTGCTCGCCCGTGGACGGCCGCCGGCCGGTGCCCGAGCGCCGTGTTGTTGACACGCGCGGCCGACCGGTGCCCAGCGCCCAGCAGATCTGACAGTGATGTCAGGCCGGGGAGCGCGAGGGACGAGGGCCCTCCGGTGCCGGTCCGGCTGTCCGGCCGGGGCGCGGCACGCTCTGCAGATCGGGTCGCGGGCGAGGACCGGTGGGCCGGGGGTCCGTGATGCTTGAGGGCGACGGTGACCCCGACGGCGGTCGTCGCCGCCAGCCCGACCGCGGACACCTTGGCCAGGATCGCCGTGCCGACGGCCTTGCCGGCCCCTGAGCTCGCCAGTCCGGCGCCATCGGAGCCGTGCGTGGCACCCGCGCCGAGGGCCCGGGCCAGAACGCCGCTGGCGGCGACCGACGGAAGCATCGGGGCCAGGGCGCGCAGCTGCGCCCGGCGCTCTGGGATCGCGCCGGCGAACGCGGTGCAGGCGCCACAGCGCCGCAGGTGAGCCCGCACGCGGGGGCTGCGCACAGGCTGTCCGTCGGCGTCCGAGATGAGCCGCCAGACCTCGTCACAGTGCATGGCGAGTCCTCCGAGCAACGCGGTCAGCGGCGTCGGAGAGGAAATCTCCGGCGTCGTCGAGGAGCTGTGCGGCATCACCCATATATCGGGTCTACGCACAAAAAAGCTGAGAGTCGGGACCTATCGGCGATCACCGCCGACGCCTGCCCAAAGCTGGATACGCTGCATCGGTGCGCAATCTGGGCTCTCGCGTCGGTCGATCAAGCCGTCGCTACGGGCTCATGCTCGCGTATGGGGGTCGATGGTGGCGAGGCTGGACCGGCATTCTCTTAGCCACCCTGATGGGCACCGGCGTCAGTCTGCTGGTGCCGCTCCCGTTGAAGATCCTGATCGATGACGTCCTGGGATCACATGCGGCACCGGCGGCCCTGCGATGGCTGCCGGGAACAGGAACGACCCACGGCCTGCTGTTGTGGGTCGTGCTGTTCGAAATCCTCGTGTTCGTGGCCTCGAGCGCCATTGAGCTGGTGGGCACGTTCCTGTGGACCATCGTCGGGCAGGGAATGGTGTTCGGGCTCGCTCGAGACGTCTTTGCCCGAGCGCAGCGACGGTCGTTGCGCGAGCACCTTCGGCATCCGGTTGGGGACACGATCGAGCGCGTCGCCGAGGACACCTGGTCCGTGCACACGGTCATCGACGAACTCGTCTTCACGCCGCTGCATTCGGTCGTCACGATCGTCTCGGTCGCGCTGGTCATGCTCAGCCTCAACGGTGAGCTGACCCTGGTCTCGTTTGCCGTCGCCCCGCTGATGGCGATCACCGCTCTCCTCCTGGGGCGGCCGATGCGCTCGCTCGGCGAGGAGCAGCGTCAGGTCCAGGGTCACATCCACTCCCACGTGCAGCAGACGCTGGCCGGGATCCCGGTCGTCCAGGCCTTCGGGCAGGAGGCGCGCCAACGCCTGCACTTTGAACAACTCGCCCGCAGCGCCATCCGGCTCCAGCTACGGGGGGCCCTGCTGGAGGGGGTCGGAGGCCTAGGCTCCGGCCTGATTACGGTCCTGGGCACCGGAGCCGTGCTTCTGCTCGGCGCGCATGCTGTGCTGCAGGGTCACCTGACGGTGGGCGGCCTCCTGGTATTCGTCAACTACGTCGGTCTGCTCCAGGGGCAGATCGCCGGTCTCACCGGCATTTACCCAGCGCTGCAGGCCGCTCGTCCCGGCATCGATCGGGTGGTGGAGGTGTTGGATGCGCGGGCGGATGTGGAGGATCGTCGGGGGGCGGTGGCGTTGCCGGGGGTGCGGGGTGAGGTGCGGGTGGATGGTGTGTGGTTTGGCTATGAGGTGGAGCGGCCGGTGTTGCGCGGGGT
>DASVYO010000029.1:0-3296 GCA_036392135.1 Solirubrobacteraceae bacterium | reverse complement strand
CACGGGCTGCAGCGGCGGCAAGAACCTCGAGGGCGTCTGGCGCAAGGAGTTCTGGAACGGGCCGACGTCCGCGACACCGGCGGACCCGAGCGTCCCGCAGATGCTCGGCGTGCAGCTCGTCCGCTAGCTTCCGAGGCGGGGTGCCGGCCTCGACTCCTGACGAGTCCTGGGGCGTCCCGCCCGACCCGACCACAGCCGACGGTCTCCGGCGCGGTTCCCTCCCGCGCGAGCGTTTCGCTCGACTGGCGACCGTCATCCGGGGGATCGGTGGCGCAGCGCGGTGCGCCGCCAGGTCTCGGGACCCGCGAGCCGGGCGGCCTCACGGCCGCCCGGCTCGTCTGGATTCCTGGTCCGTCTACGACTTGCACAACCTGTCGCTGTGCTTCCGTAGTGCACGGCCGCGGACCTGCCAGTCCCACCTTGCAGCCACGCCTACGGGGGTGCGAGTTCGCACCGGCCGTGATAGGCCTGGACAGGTCACCTGCAAGGTACCGGTACGAAAGTACTCCTCGCGGAATGCGTCCCGTTTAGCCGGTCACGTAACTGACCGCCGCCGGTGTCCCGGGCGGCTCCGCCAGCGTGTTCTGCGCCCAAGATGGAGTCCCGGATGATGCCGCGATGATCTCGACCGTGCGACCCGTCCGCGTCCCGTCGCCGCGCTTGCCGGCGCGTGGTTTCCGGTCCCATCGCTCCCGTGGTCAGAGCCTGACCGAGTTCGCCCTGGTACTGCCCGTCCTGGTCATCATCCTGATGGGTGCGATCGACTTCGGCCGGCTCTACTTCGGCTGGGTGAACCTCCAGAACACGGCGCGCATCGGGGCGAACTTCGCGGCGCTCCATCCCGACGCCTGGGGCGCGACCGGGAGGGCGACCGATCAGGCGACGTATGCGCAGCAGATGCAGAACGACGCGGCCGCGATCAACTGCACGCTGCCCAACCCGCTCCCGACGCCGACCTTCCCGGACGGCAACGTCCTCGGCGGCCGCGCCCAAGTCAGCCTGACCTGCGGCTTCCGGCTCCTGACCCCGATCATGAGCTCGATCGTGGGCACGGGCGGGGTCGTGCAGCTCGGTTCGACGGCGGTGTTCCCGATCCGCACGGGGTTGGTCTCGTCCGTCCCTGCACCGACACCGACACCGACACCGACGCCGACCCCTACGCCGACGCCGCCGGCGTGCACGGTCCCCGCCATGATCGGCGAACACGTCACCAAGGCGCAGAACGACTGGGCCCTCGCTGGCTTCTCGCCTGGCAATCTCCTCGTGACCCTCGGCCCGAAGAACTACACGATCCTGTCGGAGACGCCCAGCGGATTCGAAGGCACGACCCAGGACTGCGCGGCGTTCAGCCTTCGGGTGAACCCCACGTGAGCAGTCCGCGAGGCGCTCATCGCGAGGTGGCCGGTCAGGCGCTGACCGAATTCGCGCTGGTCGTCCCGATCCTGCTCATCCTGTTCATGGGCATCCTCGACTTCGGACGCGCTGTCTACGCCTACAACGCGGTGAGCAACGCCGCCCGCGAGGGTGCGCGAACCGCGATCGTCAATCAGAACGCGACGGACATCCGGACGAGGGCGGCCGCGCAGGCGACCGCCCTGGGCATCGACACGACCTCGACGTCGTGTCCGCCCAGCGGCACGAGCGGGGTCTGCGTCCAGTTCATGACGCCTGACCTCAGCGCGTCATGCACCACGGTCGACATCGGTTGCGTGAGCGTGGTCACGGTGAAGTACACGTTTACGGCCATCACGCCGATCATCGGCAACCTCGTCGGGTCGATCCCCATGAGCTCGACCAGCAAGGAGCCTGTGGAGAGCGCGTGCACGGGCAACGGGTGCCCGATCCCATGAAGTCGGACAGCTGCAGGCTCGGGGGCCGCGAGCGAGGAGAGGAGGGGATCGAATGAAGCGGTCTCGACCGCGGGTGAACGGAGAGAGCGGCCAAGTGCTGGTCTTGATGACCCTCGCCGTGGTCGCCCTGCTGGCCGGCGCTGCACTCGTCGTCGACGGCGGCAACGCATGGGCGCAGCAGCGGGCAACGCAGAACGCGTCGGATGCCGCGGCGGAGGCGGGCGCAGTCGTGCTGGCCCAGAACATCGGGGCCTCGCTCACCGGGGGGACACCGACGAAGACGGATGCGGACGTCGCAGCCGCAGTCAACGCCGCGGCGACGAACAACAGCATCACGAGCCCGGCGACCGCCTGGTACACCGGGATCGACGGGTCTCGACTGAATCCTGCGGTACAGGTGGGTTCGCTCGGCGGGACCGCGCCACCTTCCGGGGCGTACGGCGTGGAGGTCGACGGTTCCAAGAACTTCAGGACGTTCCTCGCGGGCGCCGTCGGGCTCAGCCAGTTCTCGGCCGGCGCTCGGGCCACGGCGGTCGCCGGCGAGCTGACGGGCTTCTGCCAGTCGACCGTCTGCCCCCTGATCCCGGTCACCTTCCCCACGACGTTCACGTCGTGCGACGGCCAGAACAAGCTGGTCGTGGGTCAGCCCGGTGGCCCTTACCAGATCCAGACGGGATCCCTCACGCCAAGCAACGAATCGATCCTCCCCTTGTGCGGGACCGGTCCCGGCAGCGTGGGATGGCTGGCCATCCAGCCCGAGGACAGTGCCTGCGGGGGCGGCGTCGCCGATCTTGCCTGCGACATCTCCGCTCCCGACGCCCCGGCGATCACCTTCCCGATCTGGATCCAGACCGAGACCGGCAACACGAACAGCACGCAGGTCAATACGGCCATGAACTCGTGGGACGGCAAGGTGGTCTACCTGCCATTGTTCGACTGCCTCGAGGACAACGTCGGCCAGTTGAGCCCGGGCCCCGCCTGCCCCAACCCACCCCAGCAGGTGGCTGGCAACAACACCTACTACCACCTGATCGGCGCCATCGGGTTCATGCTCGACCATGCCTACATCAACGCCAGCAACCCCGAGTGCAATCAGGCGCCCGGCAGCCCCTTCGTGGGCGGCAATGGCGCTACGGGTTGCCTCAAAGGCTGGTTCGTAGAGCCGATCACCCAGGGTCCCGTCGGGATTCCGAATCCCGGCAGGGCGCCGGGACCGCTCGGGGTGCAGCTCATCCGCTAGTGCCGCGTGACCTTCCCGAAGGCGCGGCGACGCCGCGGCGGGAGACCACCGCGGCGTCCGTTTGTTGGTTGAAGGCGGGACCCGGACCATCGGCACAAACCCCTAGGCAGACCGGGCTGGGCGCGGACGCACCATCGCAAGCGACCCCGCAAGGGGTGACGGGGAGCATCGAGGCGCTCTCGCAGCCGCTTCGAGGTTCGCCATGG
>DASVYO010000028.1:0-39635 GCA_036392135.1 Solirubrobacteraceae bacterium | reverse complement strand
ACGTCTGATGCGTGATGTCGGCACTGCACCCGCCGGGCATGATCGTGGAGGGATGGGTGTGGCGGCCCCCGAACAGGCAGTACATCTCGCGCGTGTACCGGGCGACGTGCAGCGTCTCCAGGTAGAACTCGCCGGTGAACGGGTTCAGCGCCCGCATGATGTCGGCGATCGTCCTGTAGCCGTGGATGTCGGCGTGCGGCGCGGCGGTCGACTCCGCCCTGGCGAGCAGCGATGGGTTGGTCTCCTTGACCATCTGCTCGCAGAAGTCCACGTTGGCCATGCAGTCGTTGAAGATCGCGTGGTCGAACATGTAGTCGGCGGACTCGGCCAGGTTGAACGCCAGGTCGCCGAGCGGCGGCGGCTTGACGCCGTAGGCCATGTTCTGGTTCAGGCACGAGCACGTGCAGTGGTTGTCGCCGCAGATGCCGCAGATGCGGCTGGTGATGAAGTGGGCGTCGCGCGGGTCGATCCCTTTCATGAAGATGTCGAACCCGCGGAAGACCATCGACGTGCTGTAGCACTTGAGGACCTGCTGGTTGGCGAAGTCGATCTCCGTGTGGATCCCGAGGCTCCCGACGATGCGGGTGATCGGGTCCCAGGACATCTCCTTGACCATGACCCGCTGCTCGCGGGGTGACTCAACGGTGGACATCTCTCCTCCTCACCAGCGCTTCGAGTAGCCGGTGGTGAGCTCGGCGCGGTTGTGCCGCCACTCGGGCTCCTTGTCGAACTTCCTGTCGATGTTGCGCTTGCGGAAGTAGCGGAACACCGGGCCGTAGGTGAACTGCTGGAACCTGGCGCCCATCTCGCCCCACGGGTCCGGGTCCATGAACGGCATGTACTTGTCGGGGAACCCGGGCATCGTGCACGCCATGCAGATGCCGCCCACGTTCGGGCAGCCGCCGATGCCGTTGACCCAGCCGCGGACCGGGACGTTGCACCGGACCACGGGGCCCTTGCAGCCGAGCTTGACCAGGCAGCGGTGATCGGAGCCGTATTCGGTGGCGAACTGACCCTGCTCGGTGAACCCGGCCCGGTTGCAGCTCTCGCGCACGGTGCGGCCGAACAGCCACTTGGGCCGCAGCGCCTCATCGAGCTCCGGCGCCGGCGCCATTCCGGCCAGATGCAGGGCCAGGTAGAGCAGCGTCTCGGTCATGTTGTCGGGCTGCGCCGGGCAGCCGGGGATGCAGACCACGGGCAGCCCGGCCTTTGACTTCCAGTTCCAGCCCAGGTAGTCGGGCACGCCCATGGCCCCGGTGGGGTTGTTCTTCATGGCCGGGATCCCCCCGTAGGTGGCGCAGGTGCCGACGGCGACCACTGCGGCCGCCTTGGGGGCCAGCCGATCGAGCCACTCGTTCATGGTGATCGGCTGGCCGGTGTCGGGGTTCACCGCAAAGCCGGTCCAGTGGCCCTCGCCGTTGATCTCCTCATTGCCGATCGAGCCCTCGATCACGAGCACGAACGGGTCGAGCTTGCCCTGCTCGGCGTCGAACCAGGCCTGCGCGTACTCCTGTCCGACGGCGTAGTCGACGACCTGGTTGTGCACGACGACCTTGGGCATGCCCGGGATCGCCTGCAGGATGATGTCCTCCAGGCTCGGGTTGGTGGCCGAGGTCATGGCCACCGAGTCGCCCTCGCACGACAGGCCGGTGGTCATCCAGAGCACATGCGCGGTGACGGCCTCCGTCTTCTGATGCTGGGCGTATGGGCTTGCCGTCGCGCTCACTGGCGGTCTCCTCTCAACAGATTCGCGGCAGGGGGTCGCCAACCAGCTGATCCATGACCCTCCTGCCGCCGAAGCTGGTCTGGACCAACACCATTCCCGTCGGCTCCGATCGGACCTCGCCGATCTCGGCCGCCTGTTCGCCACCGGGCACGCGGCGCAGGGCGGCCAGGGCCCGCTCGGCGCCCTCGGGGCTGACGAAGGCCACGAACTTGCCCTCGTTGGCCACGTACATCGGATCGATGCCGAGGATCTCCGACGCGCCGGCCACGGCCGGGTCGACGGGGATGTCCCGCTCGCGTACGATCATCGCCACCGCCGAGGCCCGGGCCAGCTCGTTCAGCACCGAGGCCACGCCGCCGCGGGTGGCGTCGCGCAGGCAGCGCAGCTCGGGGCCGGCCTCATCCAGCAACGCGTCGACGGCCGGCCACACGCTGTGGGTGTCTGAGCGGATCTCGGCGTCGAGCTCGAACTCGTTGCGAGCCAGCATGATCGCCGTGCCGTGCTCGCCGATCGAGCCCGACAGCAGGATCCGGTCCCCGGGCCGCAGCGCGCCGGGGGCCAGGCGGGCGCGGGGGTCGCGCCGGCCGATGCCCGCCGTGCAGATGTACATGCCGTCGGCGTGACCGCGCTCGACGACCTTCGTGTCACCGGTGACGACCGACACGCCGGCCGTCCGGGCGGCGGCCGCGATCGCGTCCACCTCGGCCCGCAGCACGTCGGTCGCGAGTCCCTCCTCCAGGATCAGCGACAGGCTCAGGGCCAGCGGACGGGCGCCGGCCACGGCCAGGTCGTTGACGGTGCCATTGACGGCCAGCTCGCCGATCGAGCCGCCCGGGAAGCGCAGCGGCTTGACCACGTAGGCGTCGGTCGTGAAGGCCAGCTCGAAGCCGTCGGCGGCGACGATCCCGGCGTCGCCCAGCTGCTCGAGCTCGGGGCCGGCCAGGGCCGGCACCAGCAGCCCCTCGATCAGGGTCTGCGTGGCCTTGCCACCCGCCCCGTGGGCCATCGTGATGCGGGCATCGCGGAACCTGGCCCGCTTGCCGCGGGCCGTCTCGATGATCCCGAGGATCCTCTGCTCGCGCTCCGTGACAGCGTCGGCCATCACACCACCTCGCGTTCGCGGGCGAAGCGGCCGTAGTTGTAGTAGGCCGCACACGCCCCCTCGGAGGAGACCATGCAGGTCCCGATCGGGCGCTCGGGCGTGCAGGCGGTCCCGAACACCTTGCACTCCCAGGGCTTGATGACCCCCTTGAGCACCTCGCCGCACTGGCAGGCCTTGGGATCGGCGACGCGCACCCCGGGCACGGCGAAGCGCCGCTCGCTGTCGAACTCGGCGTAGGCCTCGGACAGCCGCAGCCCGCTGTGGGAGATGAAGCCCAGCCCGCGCCATTCGAAGTGCGGGCGCAGCTCGAACACCTCGGACATCACCTGGAGCGCGCGCAGGTTGCCCTCGTAGGGGACGACGCGCCGGTACTGGTTCTCCACCTGGCAGCGGTCCTCGCGCAGCTGGCGCAGGATCATGGCCACCGCCTGGAGGATGTCCAGCGGCTCGAAGCCGGCGATCACCACCGGCTTCCCGTAATCGGCGGGGATGAACTCGAACGGCCGGGCGCCGACCACGGTTGACACGTGGCCGGGGCCGACGAATCCGTCCAGGCGCAGGTCCGGTGACTCCAGCAGGGCCCGCAGCGGGGGAACGATCGTCACGTGGCTGCACATGACCGAGAAGTTGGGAAGCCGCTCGGCCCGGGCGCGCTTCAGGGTCAGCGCCGTGGAGGGCGCCGTGGTCTCGAACCCGATCGCGAAGAACACCACCTGCCGCTCGGGGTTCTGCCGGGCGATCCGCAGCGCGTCGAGCGGTGAGTAGACCATCCGGATGTCGGCGCCGGCCGCCTTGGCCTCGAGCAGGCTGCCGTCCGAGCCCGGCACCCGCATCATGTCGCCGAAGCAGGTGAAGATCACGTTCTCGCGCCGGGCGACCGCGATGCCGTCGTCGACGCGGCCCATGGGGATCACGCACACCGGGCAGCCGGGGCCATGCACGAGCTCGACGTTGGCCGGGAGCAGGTCATCGACGCCGTACTTGTAGATCGAGTGGGTGTGCCCGCCGCACACCTCCATGAACTTGTAGTGGCGGCCGGGCTCCACCAGGGAGAGGATCTCGGCGGCCAGGGCGCGACCGAGCTCGGGGTCCCGGAACTCGTCGACGAACTTCATGCCGGGCTGCGCTCCAGGGTGGCGATCGCGGTTCCGGCGTGGACCAGCAGCCGGTCGCCGAGGCCGACCGGCTCGACCAGCGCGATCTCCACGGTTGAGCGCTCGCTGCCGTTGTCGCACAGGGCCAGCCCGCGTGCGAGGTCGAGCGCGACGACCACCATCGGGACCCCGTCATCGCCGCAGGTGATGCAGTGCTCGGAGCCGCACACGGCGGCGAACCGGCTGGCGGTGCTCGCGTCGAGACTCACTCGATCACGCTCGCCTTCAACTCCTCGAGCTCCCGCTCGTAGTCGGCGCCCATCCGGACCAGGAGGTCATGGGTGGCGCGGGCCTCCTCCTCATCGACCTGCGAGATCGCGAAGCCGACGTGGATCAGGACCCAGTCCCCGGGCTCGACGCCGCCTCCCGTGTCGGCGTCGAGCAGGCCGATGTTCACGCTGCGGCGAACCCCGGCCACGTCCACCTTGGCCAGCCGGTTCTCGGCGTCGACGATCTCCACCACCTGGCCGGGGATTGCCAAGCACACGCCGCCGGTTCTAACAGCGCGTATCCGTGGTTTCTACGGCTCCGGTAATTGGAGTTACGCCCACCGGCGCGGGCGTAACCTGGATTACCAGGTTGGCGGGAGGAACGGTGATCTCTAGACTGGCCCGCCAAGGGAGGCGCGGCCCCGACGCGGTGTTAGGAGAGGCGTGGAGATCATCTCGGCGGTGCAGTAGGCAATGGCTCAGCGGCGCTGGCCCACCCCGATTCCCGATCTCGCTGGGCATGAGCCCCTACCGGCCGCGATTCACCGCTACCTGCTGGACGCTGACGATGACCTGGCCACCGAGTTCGACGTCCGCACGCGGCTGGCCGCCCGGCCCGGGATCACGGTCAAGGTGCTGCGGGCCGACGTCGGCGAGTGCGACCTCGGGCCGACACTGGCCGGGCTGCGCGACGGCTACGGCCTGCTGATCCTCGACGGCCTGATCGCCTTCGGCATGAGGGTCGGCGACCGGACGGCGACCGAGCTCGTGGGGGCGGGGGATCTGCTCGCCCCGATGCTCAGCCGCACCGAGGCGATGCTCGAGCGCCGCGACGAGTGGCGCGTGCTGGCGCCCACACAGCTGGCCCTGCTGGACGCCAACTTCGCCGCCCGCGTGCGCTCCTGGCCGCAGATCGCCCAGACCCTGCTGCGCCGGGCCAGCCGGCGCACGGCGGACGTGGACGAGATGCGGGCGATCGCCTGCCATCCCCGGCTCGAGGTTCGGCTTGACCTGCTGTTCTGGCATCTGGCCGGCCGCTGGGGCCGGGTCGAGCCGACCGGCATCAAGCTCACGCTGCCGCTCACCCATCGTCTGCTCGGCCAGCTGGTGGCCGCCGAACGCCCCTCGATCTCGCATGCCCTGAGCCGGCTCGCGTGCGCCGGCCTGATCACGGGCTGCGCCGGCGACTGGCACCTGCACGGCTCGGTGGCCTCGCACCGCGAGTCACTGGCCTCGCACACGCTGAGCGCACCGGATCACGCCCGCGCCCGGCCCGCGTGAGCGGCCGACCGGGGGTAACGTGAGCCCATGCCGGTTCGGGTCGTGTTTCGCTGCGCGATCTGCGGGGTGGGCCCCGACCCCGACACGCAGCAGTCGCTCGAGCGCCAGCTGCTCGACCTGCGCCACGGTGAATATGTCGACGCCGAGCCCGGCCGCTGGCTGACCTGGCACGGCCGCGGGATGTACGGCCCGCAGCGCTACGCCTGCGGTCGGCACCGGGGTGAGCTGAAGGCCGAGGTCCGCGAGCTGTACGGAACGCTCGGCTGGCATCCGTGGGCGGTTGGTCCGCACCCGTGGGCGGGACGCCGGGGCACCGACCGCGCCCGTCGGCTGCACCGCTCGCTGCGCTCCACGTTCGGTGCCCCCGGTTCATGAGCGGGACCGCCGGGGCGTCGGGTACCAAGATCCTGTGCATCGGTCGCCGCCCTCCGATAGGCTGCCGCGGTCGCGGCCGGTGCGGGCCGCAGGGGCAGATCTACACAGGAGGGCCGCATGGCCGAGCAGTTCGACGTTGCCGCCGGTGCCGCTGGAGGTTGGGGCATGAGGTCCTCGCCGGTCACCCTCGACGCCGTCAAGGCGACCGTGGCGGGCGTCCGCTCCCCGGTGCTGCAGGCCGGCGACGCCCAGGGGACCGAGGCGGTCGTGTTCGTGCATGGCAATCCGGGGCCGGCCGAGGACTGGCGCAGCCTGATGCTGCGGACGGGGGAGTTCGTCCGCTCCGTGGCGCCCGATATGCCGGGCTACGGGAACGCCGACAAGCCCAAGGACTTCCCCTACACCGGAGCGGGCTACGCTCGGCACCTGGGCGGGATCCTGGACCAGCTCGGGATCGCCCGGGCTCACCTGGTGATGCACGACTTCGGCGGCTACTGGGGCCTGCATTGGGCGGCGGGCCATCCCGACGCCGTGGCCAGCGTGACGCTGATCAACGCGGGCGTGCTGCTCGGCTACCGGTGGCACAAGTTCGCCAAGATCTGGCGCACCCCCGGGCTCGGCGAGCTGTTCCAGGCCACGGCCACCCGCGCGGCGTTCGGGGGGCTGGTGAGCCGCGAGAACCCGCGGTTGCCGGCGGCCCAGATCGATCGCCTGTACGCGGCTTCCAAGCCGTGGCCGACCAAACGGGCGGTCCTGAAGCTCTACCGGGCCACGCCCGCCACGGCGATGGGGTCGCTGCGCGATCCGTTGCGGGCCCTGGACCTGCCCGCGCTGGTGGTGTGGGGGACGGGCGATCCGTACATCCCGCGGGTGCAGGCCGAGCGCCAGCGCGAGTCGTTTCCCTCGGCCCGCGTCGAGCTGCTCGAAGGTCTCGGGCACTGGCCGTTCCTGGAGGAGCCCGTCCGGGTGGCCGAGCTGGTCATCCCGTTCCTGTTCGAGCAGGTGGCGCAGAGCGCCGGCCGCGGCGAGGCCACGGAGCCGTCGTGAACGCCACGTCGGCCGGGGCGTGGGGGCCGGCGCCCCAGGCTCCCCCTGCCTAGGGAATTCGGAGGAAGCGGGTGAGGAGCACCCCGGCGGCCCGGACCCGCAGCCGGTAGCGGCCGGCGCGCCTGATCATCACCGATGAGGCCGCGCAGGCCCGGTAGTGATCGCTCGCCCAGCCCCGCGGCCCCCGGGGCGTGAACGCGCAGGCCAGCATCCCACCCGGCGGCACCGAGGCGAGGATCCGCACGCGGCGGCCCCGCTGGCGCACGGAGATCGTCACCCGTGCGGGAACGGCGTTGGGCGGGCCCGCGGCGCGGCTGGTCGGGGGGCCGGTCGCGGTGGCGGCGGGGGCCGGGGGCCCACCGGCGGCACCGGCCGCCACGGCCTGGGCCCACGTGTAGATGAACGCGGGCCGGAAGCTGCTGTCGCCCTCGAACAGGAGCATCGTGTAGCCGCTCTGGCCGCTGGGATCGGTCCCCGCGGCGGCGCCCATGGCCAGCGGGCCGGAGTTATCGAACCGGTAGAGGACACCGTGGCGGTGGCCCCAGCATCCGGCGGTGTTGCTCGAGGTGCAGTCAAGGTTGCCGCTGCCCGGGCCGTCGTCGTACATCCACGCCTCGTAGGCCAGCGGCATGTTCGGGAAGCCCCCGGCCCAGTTCGAGTTCCAGGCCACGTAGTTGGAGGCCGCGGGCTGCGGGTCGGCGACCTGCTGCACGCCCACCGCGGCGTCGCTGTCGAGGGCGGCGGTGAGGCCGGTGACGGGCGCAAGCCCGTATTGCAGCCGGTCGAGGTTGGCCAGCACGAAGCCCTGCTCGGCCGGGGTCAGGGAGGCGAAATTGGACGGGACCGCGTACGCCGGCTGCCCCAGCGCGGCCCGGGCCTGGTCGAGGATGGCCAGCGACGCGCTGGTGCAGTCCGCCGAGGTGGGCGCGCTGCAGGCGGCGGGAAACTGGTCGACCGGGAAATTGGTGCTCGGATCCGGTCCGGCCGAGGCGGCGAGCGCGCTGCCGGGCAGCGCGAGGCTGGCCATCACGACCAGCTTGGCGGCGCGCAGCGCACGGAACATGCCCCCGTTCTCGGCAGGGCGCCCGGCGATGTGAAAGGGACGGCGCCAAACTGGACGGAGCTACTACGGGTAGCCGGTCGCGCCTCCGGGTAGCAGCCCGACATGCCCGCCGCTCCGCCCTGGCCGGTCCGCAGCGTGCTCGCCGGTGCGGCGGGTACGGCGGCCCTGACCCTCGCCTACGCCGTCGAGCGCCGGCTGCGGGGCCGGCGGCGGCGACCCCTGGACTACGACGACAGCCTGGTGCCCGGCCAGATCGTGGTCAGCATCCTCCATCTGCCGCATGTGACAGATCGGGAGGAGGATGAGCTCGGTCTGGCGCTGCGCTGGAGCTACGGCTCGGCGTTCGGCATCGCCCACGGGCTGCTGCGCCGGCGGCTGCCCGAACCACTCGCCACGGGGGCATTCGGCGCGATCCTGATGAGCGCGACCCTCACGATGTTCCCGCTGCTCGGGCGCACGCCGCCGCCGTGGCGCTGGCCACCGGGGTTCCTGGCCACCAGCCTGACCACGCACGCGGTCTACGCCGCCACCGTCGGCTGCACCGATGACCGGCTGCGCCGATGAGCGGCGGCACCGAGCACCGGCGGCCCCGATGAAGGGCCGCGCGGTCCCCGTCGCACGGTTCTTAACAGCGTGTGTTATAAAGCGCTACAGTCCGTTGCATAGCTGACCGGGGTCGGTTAGGCTCAGACCATGAGTGCGCGCGTTCTCGTGACCGGTGCGACCGGCTTCATCGGCGGTCGGCTCGCCGAGCGGCTGGCCGGAACCGGAGCCGAGGTCCGCTGCCTGGTGCGCGACCGCGACAGCGCCCGCGCCCGCGAGCTCGGGCAGCGAGGCTTCGCGCTACATGAGGGCGACGTGCTCGATCCGCCCACGCTCGCCGGAGCCGGTGTCGACATCGATGTGGCCTACTACCTGATCCACTCGATGGGCCGCGGGGGTCAGGGGGACTTCGCCGCTCGCGAGCGGGAGGCGGCGGCGGCCTTCGCCCAGATGGCCCGGCGCGAGGGGGTAGGGCGCGTCATCTATCTCGGCGGCCTCGGCGACCGGCCGCAGTCAAAGCACCTCCACTCACGGCACGAGACCGCCCTGACCCTGCGCGCCGAGGGGCCGCCGCTGACCTACTTCCGGGCCAGCATGGTCGTCGGGCCCCAGAGCGAGTCCTACCGGACGCTGCGCTACCTGGTCCAGCGGCTGCCGGCCATGATCGCCCCGGCGTGGCTGAAGAACGAGACCCAGCCGATCGCGATCGAGGACACGCTCGGCTACCTGACCGAGGCGCTCAGCGTCGACGCCTCAGCCGGCCGGGAGATCCAGATCGGGGGCCCGGACGTACTCACCTACGGGGACATGCTGGACACGATGGCGGCGGTCCTGGGCATCCGGCCCCGGCCGCGCGTCCCGGTGCCCCTGATCACGCCCTGGCTGTCCTCGCTGTGGATCGGGCTGGTCACGCCCGTGGACGCGGGCGTGGCGCGCCCGCTGATCGAGGGCCTGGCCGTCCCCACGGTGGTCACCGACCCGCGCGGGATGGAGCTGTTCGACATTCAGCCGGTCGACTTCGTGACCGCTCTGCGCCGCGCCGTGGCCGAGGACCCGGAGCTGGCCGGCCGCCGTCGGGGCGCCGGTCCTCCGGCCCGCCGGGCGGCTTGAGGCACCGGGCTCGATAGGGAGGAGGGCGCCAGGTTCCGGATGGCGCGTGACCCGGCGTGCGCGGGCGCCGCCGCTGGTAGTGTCCCACCCGTTTCCGGTGTGGAGGAGGAGAAGCGGTGTTGCGATCGGGTCGTCGGCGTCGGCTGAAGCTGTCCCTGGCCGCGGCGGCGCTGGCCGTCACGATCCTGTCCGCGATGTCGGCGGCGGGTGCGGTCACGCTGCCGCTGCCGCCGCTGCCGATCGTCGGCGGTACGGATACCAATGGCGTCAATGATCTCGGCGCCCTGGGTCAGGGCATGGGGCAGACCCCGGCTCAGGCGCCGATCGTGCAGCGCGCCGAGCCGCCGCTGACGGCCACGCCGCTGGGCAGGTGCGGGCCGGGCTCACGGCCCGAGCCGGGGGTCGATGGGCGCGTACCCGCGGGGAGCGGGGACAACGGCCTGTGGTGCAACATGGCCGAGGTCTCCCATCAGGGCACCTCGGGCGGCTTCAAGACCTTCCGCTACGTGGACGCTCAGGGCCATGTGTGCGCGTTCTACGACACCGCGCTGCTGTTCCCGACCAACGCCATCAACCCGGCCGGAGCCTCGCTGGGCGTGGCCGTGCTGAACATGGGCGATCCCGCCCACCCGGTCCAGACCGACACGCTCACCCAGCCGCCGATGATGACCCCGCACGAGTCGCTGAACCTCAACCCCGCGCGGGGCCTGCTGGCCGCCGTCAACGGCAACCCGAGCACCGAGCCGGGGCTGGTCTCCATCTACGACGTGCATCAGGACTGCCGGCATCCGACGCTCGACTCGACCTCGCTGGTGGCCCGGTTCGGGCACGAGAGCGGATTCTCGGCCGACGGGCGCACCTTCTATGCCACCAGCACGGCGCTGCCCTCGGTGACCGCGATCGACGTCTCGGATCCCAAGCAGCCGCATCCGATCTGGCAGGGCCAGCTGCTGGCCCACGGCATGACGCTGAGTGACAACGGCGACCGCGCCTACGTGGCCGACCCCACCGGCGGCGACATGCTGATCATGGACACCACCCAGATCCAGGAGCGCAGGCCGAATCCGCAGGTGCGGGAGATCAGCCGCCTGACCTGGAAGTCGAGCTCGATTCCCCAGAACGCGATCCCGTTCACCGAGAACGGCCATCCGTACGTGCTCGAGTTCGACGAGTACACCGCCGGGACCCTCAACCCGCAGGCCAGCCGCGACGTCGTCGGGGCGGCGCGCATCATCGACATCGGCAATGAGGTCGCGCCGCATGTCGTCGCCAACCTGCGCCTGGCGGTCGATCAGCCCGCCGAGCATCACGCGGCCGGCAACGACCCGGGCACGTTCAGCCCGGCGCAGGGCTACGCCGCCCACTACTGCAACCTGCCCACGCGCGTGAACCCGAAGCTGGTGGCGTGCTCGTTCATCGCCTCCGGCCTGCGCCTGTTCAACATCGCCGATCTGCTCCACCCGCGTGAGGTCGGCTACTTCGTCTCCCCGACCACCCCCAACACCGAGACCGGCTACACCAACAGCGACTACGCGATGTCGCAGCCCGCCTTCGACGTTGCCCGGCACGACATCTGGTACACGGACGGCGGCACCGGCTTCTACGTGCTGCACGTGACCAACGGCGCCTGGGCCGCGTCCCGCCCGGCCGCGGGTGGCGCCAGGGGCTGTCCGGCGGCGACCGGCCGCCTGTCGGGCCGGACGCTGGGCCGCGTCCGCCTGGGCATGACGCGCTCCCGCACCCGGCGCGCGTTCGCCTCGAGCCGCGATCGCCGGCGGGGGGCGACGGACTCCTTCTGCCTGCGCGGCGGCTCGATCCAGGTGGCCTACCGCCGTTCTCACGCCGTGCTGGCCGTGACCGGCAACCGCCATTACGCGCTGCGCGGAGTGCGGCCGGGCACGAAGCTGGCCACCGTGGCCGCCGGCCTGCACGCCGGGATTCGCATCGGTCGGAGCACCTGGTACCTGACGGGCAACGGCTCGAGCCGGGGCCTGCTGAAGGTCAGCCATGGCGTGATCGCCGAGGTCGGAATCGCCAGCCTGAGCATGACCCGGAGCCGGGCGGCGGCCCGGCGGCTGCTGACGATCGTCAGCTGAACGATCGTCGTCCGCTGACCGGGCGGGCGTGACTACAGTCGATCACGTGGCTGACGTCCCGGCAGCGGCGGCGGACTCGGGCCCGCTGGCGCGGGTCCCGTCGGGCGCGCTCGTCCTGGGCGGGATCGCCTCGGTCCAGTTCGGCTCTGCCGTGGCCACGCATCTGTTCGCGGCCGTGGGCCCCGCGGGGGCCGTGCTGCTGCGCCTCCTCACCGCCAGCATCGTGCTGGTGGCGATCGCCCGGCCGCGGCTGCGTGGGCACCGGCGCGCCGATCTCGCGCTGGCCGGTCTGTTCGGGGTCGCCCTGGCGGGGATGAACCTCAGCTTCTACGAATCGCTTCACCGGATCCCGCTGGGGATCGCTGTCTCGCTCGAGTTCGTCGGCCCCCTGACGGTGGCCGTGGCCGGATCGCGGCGGCGCATCGACCTGCTGTGGGTGGTCCTGGCCGCGGGCGGCATCGTCGCCCTCACCCACGGGGGGTCCGGACATCTGAGCGGGCTGGGGATCGCCTTCGCCCTGTTGGCCGGCGCGTTCTGGGGGGCCTACATCCTGATCAGCGCGCGCGTCGGCCGGAGCTTTCCCCGCGGGACGGGCCTGGCCCTGGCCATGTGCTTCGCCTCGGTGGTCGCCCTGCCGTTCGGGCTTCTGGCCGGCGGCTCGGCCCTGATCAGCCTGCGCTCGCTGGGGATCGGCACGGCCGTGGGGATGCTGTCGTCGGCCATCCCGTACTCGTTCGAGCTCGAGGCGCTGCGGCGGATCGCCGCCCATGTGTTCGGCGTGCTGATGAGCATCGAGCCGGCGATGGCCGCGCTGGCCGGGCTGATCGTGCTCGGTCAGGCGCTGAGCGCGCGCAGCATCCTGGGGATGGCCCTGGTCGTGTCGGCCAGCATCGGCGCCTCGTGGCGGGCGCGGACGCCCGCGCCCATCGACGTCTGACCGCCCGCGCCGGAGCGCCCGGCGACGTCGGGCCGTCCGCCCGGTCCGCGCGCGACTACATTGTCGCCATGGCCAAATCCTGGAGCACCTCAGACATTCCGGACCAGACCGGGCGGACCGCGATCATCACCGGCGCCAACAGCGGGATCGGGCGGGGTGCCGCCCGCGCGCTGGCCGCCAAGGGCGCCCGCGTGGTACTGGCCGTACGCGACCCCGCCAAGGGACAGGCCGCGGCGGCGGAAATGCCCGGTGCGGCCGAGGTGCGCCGGCTCGACCTGGCCAGCCTCGGCTCGGTGCGCGAGTTCGCCGCCGGCTGGCAGGGGCCGATCGATCTCCTCATCAACAACGCGGGCGTGATGATCCCGCCCCTGTCGCGCACCGCCGACGGCTTCGAGCTCCAGTTCGGCACCAACCACCTCGGCCACTTCGCGCTCACCAACCTGCTGCTCGAGCGCATCACGGGCCGCGTCGTCACCGTCTCCTCGACCGCGCACCGCGCCGGGAGGATCGACTTCGAGGACCTGCAATGGGAGAACAAGCCCTACCGGGCGTGGGCCGCCTACGGCCAGTCCAAGCTGGCCAACCTGCTGTTCACGGCCGAGCTCCAGCGCCGCCTGACCGCCGCGGGCTCGGCCGTGCAGGCCAATGCGGCTCACCCCGGGTACGCCGCCACCAACCTGCAGTTCCACAGCGATAGCCGGCTCCAGGAGCTGGTCATGCGGATCGGCAACCTCGTCGTGGCCCAGGACGAGAACGGCGGGGCGCTGCCGACCCTGTTCGCCGCGGTGGCCGATGTCCCGCCGGGTAGCTATGCCGGCCCGGGCGGCTTCATGGAGCAGCGGGGCGCGCCCAAGCTGGTGGGGCGCACGTCAGCCGCCCAGGACATGGACGTGGCGCGCCGGCTATGGGAGGTCTCCGAGGAGCTGACCGGCGTGCGCTTCCCGCTCGCTCCCGCCGCCGCTTCGGCCTGAGCCGCGTCACGTGAACGTCGCCGTCATCGGGGGAACGGGAACGTTCGGGCGCCACGCCGTGGCCGAACTCACCCGGCGCGGCCACACCGTCCGCGTCCTCTCGCGGACCGCCCAGCCCGATACCGCGGTCGAGCATCGCGCGGTCGATCTGCTCACCGGCGCCGGCCTGAGCGCTGGCCTCGAGGGCGCCGAGGTCGTCGTCGACGCCGCCAACGCGCAGGGGCGCTCGATGCGAGAGTTGCTGGTCGGCGGCACGCGGCGGTTGGCCGAGGCCGGGGCCCGCGCCGGCGTGGGCCACCACGTGTTGATCTCGATAATCGGCATCGAGGCGGTGCCGACCGGCTACTACGGGGCCAAGCTCGAGCAGGAGGCCGCGCTGGCCGCGGTCGCCGGGGACGCTCTTGCCCACACCGTCCTGCGCGCCACACAATTTCATCAGCTGCTCGACTGGGCGTTCTCGACCACGGCGCGGAGCGGCATGCTGCCCGGCGGCCGGATTGTCCTTCAGCCGGTCGATCCGGCCGATGTGGCGGTGAGGCTGGCCGAGCTGATCGAGCGCGGGCCGGGGGAGGGCAGGGTCGAGCTGGCCGGTCCCGAGGTGGTGACGCTCGGGCAGCTGGCCCGGGAGTGGCGTGCGGCCCGCGGCGTGCGGCGCCTGATCATTCCGGTCCCGCCCGCCGCCCGCATGATCCGCGCGCTGCAGGCCGGTGCGCTCACCTCGACCACGGCCCCGCGCGGGCAGCGCACGTTTTCCGACTGGCTGCGCACCGAGTACCCGCGAGCCTGATCAGAGCCGCCGGAAGCGGGCCTCGACCAGCGAGAACACCGCGAAGGTGAGCAGCCCCGCGGCGGCCAGCCCCGTCAGCCACGGACCGTAGCTCTGATGGTGCAGGCGCTCGAGCGCGCCGTCCAGACCGACCGCATCCCGGGCGTTGTAGCCGATCGCCGTCCGGAGCAGGAAGTAGCCGACGAGCGCGAACACCGCCGCGCGGGCGATCAGGCCGACCTGGCCGAGGCGCAGGAAGGCGTGGTGCTGGGCCTGGGTCATGTCCGCGGTGCGAAAGTCCTGGGCGAAGCGGCACCGTGAGGCCTCATAGGCCTGGAAGGCACTGATCAGGATCAGGGCCAGCCCGCCGAGGCCGACCAGGAACGGGCCGCCTGGCCAGGCCAGGACGCCCGCCGCCGCGTGTCGCGGGGCTCCCGAGGCGTTGCCGCCGCTGCCGGCCAGTGTCTTCACCGCGACGGCGAAGAACACCAGGTAGGCGGCTCCGCCGGCGAAGTTCGAGACGCGATCCTTGGCCGCGCCGCTGCTCCCACCCTGCGGTCCGCCGCCATGGATCCCCTGGTCGAATTTCCACATCGCGTAGGCCAGCAGTCCGGCGGCGATGCCGACGATCACCACCCGGCCCAGCCCGTCGCGGGCGATCAGAGCCAGCGCGCCCTGCTGATTGGGCGCCGCGCCGGCCGTTCCCGCACCCAGGGCCAGAGCCATCGTCAGGCCGCCGATCACCCCGTAGGTGATTCCCCGCGAGACGAACCCCGCCCGCACGAGCCAGTGGTAGACGCGCGAGCGCTCGCCCCCCTGTGGCGGATCCGTTCGCCGGTGCTTCAGCGGCAGGGTCGCGTTCCTCATCGCCCGGTTCTTTCCGATCCCGGCCCGCTCTAAGCCGCGCGCGGCCGTCGGTGGTGAGCGGGGGCGGCCGTCGGGCGGCGCGGGCTGGTCGATTCACTCCTCAGCGTCGGCGGCCCAGGCCAGCCGGGCCGGGCGCAGAGCGGCCAGCTCGGCCGCCGCCCGCTCGCGGTGGCGCCGGACACGCGTCGGGAGCCACGCGGCCAGACCGCCGAGGCCCGGAACCCAGATCGAAATCGCGTGGTAGACGAGCACCGCGCCCACCGAGGCGGTCGGCGAGAGCCCGTACAGGACCAGCGCCGCGGCCAGGCCGGAGTCGAGGACGCCGATCCCGGCCGGGATCGGAATCGTGGTGGCCAGATAGCCGATGCAGTAGGCGATCACCAGCGCCTCAGCGCCGAGCGGATGGCCGGTCGCAGTGCACGCGGCCCACAGGGTCGCCATGTCCAGGCCCAGGAACCCGGCCACGCCGAGCAGCCGCCAGTGCGGCCTCCCGACCGAGCCCCAGGCGCCCTCCAGTCCGGAGGCCACCGCGCGCAGGACGCGCGGGCCGCGGTCGCCGAGCCGCCGGGCCAGGGCCACGGCCAGCGCGGCCGTGGACAGGACTCCGATCGAGACCAGGATCGGGATTCCGGCGTGGTCCAGGTCGTGAGGACCGCCGGGCACGCCGCTGACCAGCAGCACTCCGGCCACGCCGTTGAGGAGGAAGCCGAACGCGGTCAGCAGGCACAGCAGGGCCGCGCAGCGCTCCACGAGGCGACGGGTGTCGACGCCGTGCCGGCGGAGCAGCAGCCCGGTCGCGGCCGCGGAGGAGATGTTGCCCCCGGGCAGGATCGCCCCCGCGCCCATCGCGATCCAGGCCACGCGACGGCTGATCGGACGCGGAGGCTCGGGAAAGAAACGGCGGAACACGATCACGTAGCTGAGGCAGGACGCGAGCTCGCAGCCGATGCCGAACAGCACCCAGAACGGGTTCATGTGGCCGATCTGGTCGATCACATCCTTGGGCGGCGCCACCCACAGCAGCAGCCCCACTGACAGCAGGCCGACGACGGCGGTGAGCAGCCCACGAGCGCGGAGCCGTGGCCTGAAGCGGGTATGGGCCGCGGCCTCAGAGCCGCGGCGCTGATCTCCCATCACCCTCCATCGTGGCGCATCCACCTAATCCGCGACCCCGCCGGTGCCGCTGCCAGCCCCGGTGCCGGCGCCGGCCGTGCCGTCCACGGGGCGGGTCATGATCGACCTGCGCCATGCCCGAGCCGGCTCCTAAAGCCTTTGTAAGAGAGCTCGCGGCGGCGCGACTCGGTGCACCGCGAGCGGTTAGGGTGATGGTGAGCGTGCTTCCGGCGGGCAGGAACAAGCAGCTGACCGGCGGTTTTCTGCGGCCGGCGGGCCTCCTCGGCCTGGCTTTGATGATCCTGATCGCCGCTCTGGCTCCCGCCCGGGCGGCCGCCTCGGCTCTGAAGTCGGTCCGCTACCACGGCTACACCGTGCGCGTGCCCGCCGCCTGGCCGGTGTTTCATCTCGCCCCGGGCTCGCGCACCTGCGTGCGCTTCAACCGGCACGCGGTGTATCTCGGCACCCCGAGCCCGGCCCAGCGCTGCCCTGGCCACGCCGTGGGGCGGACGGAGGCGATCCTGATCTCACCCGCGCCCGGGCTCACGCACGGCGCCTTCCGGCCGCAGGCGGCGTACGCGCCGGCGCCCACCGCCACCCCCCAGGAGCGCGAGGCCCGGCTGACGGACCCCGGCCACGGCGTCACGGTGACCGCCACCTGGAACCGGGCGCCGCAGATCATCCGCGGCGCGCTGCGCGTGCGCACGCTGACCCGCGCCGGCGGGTCATCGGCGGCCGGGGCCGGCGGCCAGCCACGCTTCCGCACCCAGGCCCTGCGCCAGGCTCACAACGCCGGGACGACCTACACCGGCCCGGGCTTCGATGCCTGCTCGACACCCAGCCAGCACACGATGACCGCGTGGGGCAGCTCGCCCTATCGGGCCCTCGGGATCTACATCGGCGGTGCCAACAGCGCCTGCGCCCAGCCCAACCTGACCACGACCTGGATGTCGACCCAGTGGGCCGCGGGCTGGCACATGATCCCGATCTACGTCGGCCTGCAGGCCCCCAGCAACTCCTGTGGCTGCGCGCCGATCAGCTCCAGCCAGGCGAGCAGCGAGGGCACGGCCGCCGCGCAGGACGCCGTCGCCCAGGCCCAGGCGGTCGGGATCGGGTCCGGCAACCCGATCTACGACGACATGGAGGGCTACTCGCACACCAGCGCGAACACGGCCGCGGTCATGGACTTCCTGGCCGCCTGGACGACCCAGCTCCACGCCGAGGGCTATGCCTCCGGCGTGTACAGCAGCGGCCAGTCCGGCATCGCCGATCTGGTGGCCCGCTACGGCACCACCTACGTCGAGCCCGACAACATCTGGGTGGCCGACTGGAACGGTCAGGCCACCACCAGCGACCCGTATCTGCCCGCCGCGGACTGGCCCAGCCACCAGCGCCTGCACCAGTACCGCGGGGCCCACAACGAGACCTACGGCGGGGCGACGCTCAACATCGACAGCGACTACCTGGACGGCGCGACCGCCTTCGGGGGGACCGTCGCGCCGGCCGCTGCGCCCTCGCTGAGTGTCTCGCCGACCTCGTCCGGGACCGTCAGGCTGGCCGCCAGCTGGCCCGGGCAGAGCGGGGTCACCAGCTGGCAGACGCTTGGCGGCCAGAGCTCGTCCGCCCTCGCCCCGCTCGATACGACTCCGCTGACCGGCGGGACCACCGCGATCGCCGAGCGCAACGCGTTTCCGTACTACGCCGTCCAGGCCGTCGACGCCAGCGGGCAGGTGATCGGCACCTCGGCCACCGTCAGCCCCCAGCCCTACGTGGCCCTGTACGGCCGAAGCGCGTTCGTGCCTCGCGCCGGCGTGACCGGCGTTCCGGCCGGATGCTTCACCGGCGCCCCGTGCGCGCTCAGTGTGACCGTCACGGCGGGGCGCAGGCTGCTCGCCCAGAGCGGGGCCCAGCGGCTGAACACCACGGGGGGGATGGTCTTCTTCACCCTGAACAGCGTCGGCCGCCGGCTCCTGAGCCAGGCCCGGGGACTGCGGCTGCCGGTCCGGGTCACCGTCCACGATGTGTCGGGGCGCAGTGCCTCGGCGCCCATGACCCTGGTTCCCTACACCACGGTCGGCTCCGGTCCGCGCCTGAGCGCCAGCCGGGCGTCCACGCTGCGGTTCGTGAGCCTGCGGGCGTTCGTCTGGCACAGCACCCTCGGCGGCATCCTGGCCGCCTGCTCCGGCCCCGCGCCCTGCCTGATCGGGGTCAAGATCAGCGCCGGGCGCACAACCGTGGCCACCAAGGCGCCGGCGTTCCTCGGCGCCAACACGGCCGGCTACCTGAACTTCCGCCTGACCCCCCAGGGCCGCGCCCTGCTCGCGTCGGCCACGGGCAACCAGCTCGGGGTGAGCGTCACGCTCACGGACGCCGGTGCGACGGCCCGCGGCCGCCTGTCGCTGACGACGTTCCGCTGATCATCGGAGCGCCGGCCCGGGGCCGGCGTGTCCTCAACGGCTGGGTGGGTTTGCGAGTCTGACGAGGATCGCCGAACCGGGACTAATCTCGGCGCGCGGCCAGCACCGCCTGGGCCGCGTTGTGGCCGGGGATGCCACTGACGCCGCCCCCGCGGCGCGCGCCGGCGCCGCAGATCCATACGTTCGGACGGGCGGTCTCGACGCCCCAGCGGCCGACCTCGGCGTCTGACTCGGCGAACGGCCAGGCCAGCTCGCGATGGAAGATATGACCGCCGGGCAGCCCGAGCTCGGCCTCGAGCTCGGGCGGGGTCCGAGCCTCCAGGCAGGGGTCGCCGCCGCTCGTGGTCATCAGGCAATCCTCGATCGGCTCGGCCAGCACGGAGTTCAGCGAGCGCAAGGTGGCCGTGACCGCCGCCCGCTTGGCCGCCGCCGCGGTCCCGGGCGGGCCGTTGAACAGGCGCGCGGGCATGTGCAGGCCGAACACGGTCAGGGTGTGGGCACCGGCCGCCCGCAGCCCGTCGCCGAGGATGCTCGGGTCGGTCAGAGAGTGGCAGTAGGCCTCACATGGCGCGGGCTGCGGAATCCGGCCGCCCGCGGCCTGCGCGTAGGCCGCCTCGAGCTGCGCGTAGCTCTCGTTGACATGCAGCGTGCCGGCGAACCCCTCCTCCGGCGAGACATCGCGGTCGCGCAGGCGCGGCAGGCGCCTCAGGAGCATGTTCAGCTTGAGCTGCGAGCCCTCCGGCGGCGGGTCATCGGGCGGGGCGTCGCCCAGCAACCGGGCCAGCACGGCCGGGGCGGCGCCCGAGAGCAGGTCGCGGGCGGCGTGCTCGCCGCCGTCCGCGGTGCGGACGCGCACGGTGTCGGTCCCCGCCGCCACGCTGATGACCCTTGTCGCCGGGCGGATTTCGGCCCCGGCCGCGCGGGCCGCCTGCTCGAGACCACCGCTGAGCCTGCCCATCCCGCCGACGGGGACGTCCCAGTGGCCGGTCCCGTTCCCGATCACGTGGTAGAGGAAGCAGCGGTTGGCCAGCCGGCCGGGGTCGGCCAGCGAGGTGAACGTTCCGATCAGCCCGTCCGTGGCCACGATGCCCCGGACGACGTCGTCGCGGAAGCGTTCCGTGAGGACCTCGGCCAGCGGCCGCTCGAACAGCGCCGACCAGGCCGGCTCATCGCCGACCAGGCGCCGGAAGGCCTCGCGCGAGCGCAGCGGCTCGGTCAGCGACGCGAACACGCGCCCGGCCACGGCGGTGGTCATCGCGTAGAAATCGGCGAAGGCCGGCGCGTCCTCACCCAGCGTGGAGCGCTGCTCGGCGACCAGCACGCCCGACTCGCCTCGCGGGGTGTAGGAGGAGACGCGGCGACGGCGCAGCTCGAGGTCGACCCCGAGCGACTCGAGCAGCAGGTGGGGGAACAGGCTGACCAGATAGGCGTAGCGCGACAGGCGCACGTCGAGTCCGGCAAACGGGGAGGCGGATACCGCCGCGCCGCCGGGGCCGGCCTGGCGCTCCAGGACCAGCACGCGCAGCCCCGCCCGGGCCAGCAGCGTCGCGGCCACCAGGCCGTTGTGCCCGGCACCGAGCACGATGGCGTCCCAGCGCCCACGGGTCGGGTTCGGCATGGGCGCCACGATACGCTCGCGACCAGCCGCCGACCAAGTCCGACCGACAAGGACGTGCCCCATGGAACCGACCGTCAACCATCAGCTCCGTCTCGCCGCCCGTCCGGTCGGCCTGCCCACGGACCGTGACTGGGAGTTCACGGAGGAGGAGGTCCGCGATCCTGGCCCGGGGGAGGTGGTGGTCAGGGTCCGCTACCTGTCGCTCGATCCGGCCATGCGTGGCTGGATGAACGACGCGCGCTCCTACGTCCCGCCCGTGGGGCTGGGTGAGGTGATGCGGGCCGGCGGGGTCGGTGAGGTGCTGGCCTCCAACGACCCCGCCCTGTCGGTCGGTGACCAGGTGACCGGCCTGACGGGGGCCCAGGAGTATGCGACCCTGCCCGCGTCCGCGCTGACCCGGATCGACACCCGCCTCGCCCCGGCGCCCGTATGGCTGAACACGCTCGGGATGCCGGGCATGACCGCCTACTTCGGATTGCTCGAGATCGGCCGTCCCGAGCCGGGGCAGACCGTGCTCGTGTCCGGCGCGGCGGGCGCGGTCGGCGGGGCGGTCGGCCAGATCGCCAAGCTCAAGGGTTGCCGGGCGGTCGGCATCGCCGGGGGGCCGGAGAAGTGCCGGCACGTCGTCGAGACGCTCGGCTTCGATGCCGCCATCGACTACAAGTCCGAGCCGCTCTACCCGGCCGTGCGTCGCGAGTGCCCCGACGGTGTGGATGTCTACTTCGACAACGTCGGCGGCGAGACGCTCGACGTGGCCCTGGCCCAGCTGACCCGGGGCGCGCGCGTGGTCATCTGTGGGGCGATCTCGCAGTACAACGCCACCGAGGGGATGCGGGGCCCGGCCAACTACATGTCACTGCTGGTCAACCGGGCGACGATGACCGGCTTCCTGGTCTTCGACTTCGCCGATCGCTACGCCGAGGGCATCCGGCAGATGGGCCAATGGCTGGCCGCCGGGGAGCTGAAGTCGGTTGAGGACATCGCCACCGGCGGGATCGCGCAGTTCCCCGGCACGCTCCTGCGCCTGTTCCGGGGCGAGAACCTGGGCAAGCTCGTGCTGGAGGTGAGCCCGAGCTAGGGCGGGCCACCCTGACCATTCGTCGAGCCCGGCGGCGGCGCGGGCCGTTCCGGGTTGACCGGCGCGAGCGCCGGGAGTAGGTTGCGCGGCATCGCGCCGGGGAGTGGTGCGATGCACGAGGACGGGGCAAGGGGCGAAGGCAGGATGACGACGGGGCAGGCGAGCGGAAGTCCAGGCAGCGCTCTGGCGCGCGAGGAGCGGCAGCTGGTCTGGGCGCTGAGCGCCGGTGCGGTGCTGTTCGTCCTCGAAGCGGCGATCTACGTTCCCGAGGTGTTCCGGGGGCCGGCCGCGACGCGACCCTACGCGATCAACTCGGTGGCCAAGGACGTCCTGTTCGCGGTCCTCGCCGCGGCGGTGGCGTTCGATCTGCACCGGCGAGTGCGGCTCCTGTGGCTGCTGATCCTCGGCCACATGGTGATCGTCCTGCTGCTGGCGCTGGCCATCGTGACCGGCGACAGCGGCTTCGCGTTCCCGCCTCCGCGCTGGCTGGCGGCGATGCTCCCGTTCACCGACCCGGCCCCGGATCTGCGGGCGCCCGTATGGCTGGGCGGAGCCGTGGTCGCCACCGCGGCCCTGATCTGGCTCCTGCATCGCGCGCAGACCGTCCGGCATGACCTCCGCTACCTGTGGCCGGCCGAGCATGCCACGCTGGCCGCCGTGGCCGCGGCGGTCCTCACCGAGCCCGGCGCCGCGCCGGAGGAGATCGCCACCCACGTCGACCATTACTGGGCGGCTCTGGACATCGGGTACAAGCGCCGCCTGCGGCTGGCCATCTGGGTCGTGTCGCTGTATCCGCTCCTGTTCGCCCGCCCGCCGCTGGCCACGCTCGAGCTCGGCGCCCGGCGGGAGATGATCAGGCGTCACATGCTGCTCGACGTCGCGGAGCGCTCCGGGATCGGCCTGCTGCGCACCACGATCCAGTCCGCGATCCGGTTCGTGATGCAACTCGTCTATGTCGGCTACTACCGGGATCCCCGCAGCTATCCGGCCACCGGCTACGCGCGCTTCAGCGACCGTCCGGGGTATCCCGGTCCCGCGGGGCCGCCGGTCCATCGCCTGCAGGTGATGCCGGCCCCCGGTCCGGACACGCGCCGTCTCGACGCCGAGGTGGTGGTGATCGGAACCGGCGCGGGGGGCTCGCTGGCCGCACACCGGCTGGCCGAGCGCGGGCACGACGTGCTGATGCTCGAGCGCGGCCGCTTTCTCAGCCCCGAGCGGTTCGTCGAGGATGAGGCCGACCAGTACGCGCGACTGTATTCCGACGGCGCCCTGCAGCTGTCCCGGGATTTCAGCTTCCAGGTGCTGCAGGGGATGTGCGTGGGCGGCAGCACGGTGGTCAACAACGGCGTCTGCTTCGATTTGCCCGACGCGGTCCTCGGCGAGTGGAATGACCGGTTCGACGCCGGCCTGCCCCCGGAGCAGATCCGCCGCACGCTGCGCGCCGTGCGGGAGCTGATCGGTGCCGAGAGGCAATCTGATCCGGACATCGCCGACCCGATCGTCAGGCGGATGCCGTCGGCCGGCCTGCGGCCGGTGAGCGCCAACCTGCACGACTGCGTGGGCTGCGGCTACTGCAACCTGGGCTGCGCGTACGCGCACAAGCTCTCGATGCTGACCACACTGCTGCCGATCGCGCAGGCCGACGCCGAGCGCCGCCGCCGGGAGAACCCGGACTTCCGCGGCCGGCTCCGGGTGCTGCCCGACTGCGAGGCGCTCACGATCGGCCGCCGTGGCCGCCGGGCCAGCGGGGTCGGCGCCCAGCTCCGGCGCGCCGGCGGTCGCCGCCAGGCGCTGAAGATCTCCGCTGATCGGGTGATCGTGGCCGCCGGGGCGATCCACTCCAGCCGGCTGCTGATGGCCAGCGGTCTGGGCGGCGCGGCCGTGGGGCAGGGCCTCAGTGCCAACCTCGGCTCCCACATGACGGCGCTGTGGACCGATGGTCCACCGGTGCGGGCGTTCGCCGGGCAGCAGATGTCACACCACGTCGATGACCCGGCCGGCGCCCACATGATCGAGACCTGGTTCAACCCGGTCATGTCGCAGGCCCTGGTCATGCCCGGCTGGCTCGGCGACCATGAGGCCAACATGCGACGCTACGACCGCCTGGGCTGCCTCGGGGTGCTGGTCGGCAGCTCGCGGGGGGCCGGAAACCACGTGCTGCGCCGCCGCGATCTGATCAGCGGCTCGGAGATCGCCTTCACCCCGTCGGTCGGTGACCTGCGCCGGCTGCTGGCCGGCCTGCGCCGAGCCGGGAAGCTGATGCTGGACGCCGGCGCCGATTGCGTGATGCCCGCCACCTTCCGCTATCACGAGCTCCGCACGGCCCGGGAGCTGGCCTCGCTCACGATCGGCGAGCTGGTTCACGACGCCAGTGACATCTCCGTCAACACCGGCCATCCCCAGGGCGGCAACGCGGTCTGCCGCGACCCACGCCGCGGCGTGGTCGACGAGACGCTCCGCGTGCACGGGATGGACAACCTGCACGTGCTCGACGCCAGCGTGTTCCCGACCGCGATCACGGTCAATCCACAGCTCACCGTAATGGCCCTGGCGCGGTACGGCGCCGAGCAGATCTGAGCCGCGCGCGCAGCCGAGGAGCGCGGGGGCGGCGGGCTCAGACCTCGGGGCCGCCCGGGTCGGCCAGGCGGTTTCGCTCGTCGCGGGCCGCCCACTCCAGCAGCGGCTCGATCGAGAACGCCTGGTCGTCGATCCCGGCGTGCAGGTCGCCGAGCCGGGCGAAGCGCTCGGGAACCGTGGCGATCGTCAGCTCCCGCGGCTGCACGGCGTCGAGCTCCGTCCAGGCGATCGGCGTCGAGACGGTGCCCTCGCTGACGCCGCGCACCGAGTAGGCACTGGCGATCGTATGGTCGCGGGCGTTCTGGTTGTAGTCCACGAACGCCTTGTCCGGCGCCCGGTCCTTGCGCCACCACGTCGTCGTGGCGTCCTCCGGCACCCGGCGCTCGACCTCGCGGGCGAAGGCCAGCGCCGCCCGGCGCACGTCGTCAAAGCCCCAGCGCGGCTCGATCCGCACGTACACGTGAACGCCCGCGCCGCCCGAGGTCTTGGGCCAGCCGATCGCCCCCAGCTCGTCGAGCACCTCGTGCGCGGCGTGGGCGACCCGCTTGACCCGATCCAGCGGGCAGTCGGGCATCGGGTCGATGTCTATTCGCCACTCGTCAGGGCGCTCGGTGTCGGCCCGGCGGGAGTTCCAGGGGTGGAACTCGACCGTTGACATCTGCACGGCCCAGATCACACTGGCCAGCTCGGTCACGCACAGCTCATCGGCGTGCCGGCCGTAGCGCGGGAACTCGACGCGAACGGTGTCGATCCAGCCGGGCGCGCCCGGGGGCAGCCGCTTCTGGTGGACCTTCTCGCCCTCGGTGCCCCGGGGAAAGCGGTGCAGCATGCAGGGGCGCTCGCGCAGCGCGCGGACGATCCCGTCGCCCACGCTCATGTAGTAGCGGGCGAGATCGAGCTTGGTCTCCCCGCGGGCCGTGAAGTACACGCGCCCGGGGCTCGAGATCCGGATAGTCCGCTCGCCGACCGCCAGCTCGACCGGCTCGCCGTGCTCGGGCGCCTTGGCCATGGCGGGATGGTCGCACGTCGGCGCGGCGCCACCGGCGGTGCGCCGCCTGCGGCCGGATCGGCCGGTCATCCACGGGCCGGCCGCTTTCTAAGGTGGGAGGACGGACCTGACCGGCAACTGATTGGAGGAACCATGGAAAAGCGTCTGCTCGGCTCACTCGAGGTGTCCGCGCTCGGCCTGGGCTGCATGGGCATGTCGGCCTTCTACGGCGCCGGCGACGAGAGCGAGTCGGTGGCCACCATTCAGCGCGCGCTGGAGCTGGGCATCAACTTCCTCGACACCGCCCAGCTGTACGGCCCGATGACCAATGAGGAGCTGATCGGCCGGGCGATCAAGGGCCATCGTGACGAGTACGTGATAGCCACCAAGTTCGCGCGCCGGATCGAGCCCACGACCCGGCCCGGCGACCTCTCGACGCTCGGTCCGCTGGATGGCTCGGCCGCCCACGTACAACGTTCGATCGAGGGCAGCCTGAAGCGTCTCGGCACCGACCACGTCGATCTCTACTACCAGCACCGCGTGGATCCGAACGTCCCGATCGAGGAGACGGTCGGAGCGATGGCCGAGCTCGTCTCGCAGGGCAAGATCCGCCACATCGGGCTCAGCGAGGCCGCGCCGGAGACGATCCGCCGCGCCCACGCCGTCCATCCGATCACCGCCGTGCAGACCGAATACTCGCTGTGGTCGCGCGAGCCCGAGACGGAGATCCTGCCCACCTGCCGCGAGCTGGGGATCGGCTTCGTGCCCTACTCACCGCTCGGACGCGGTTTCCTGTCCGGGCGCTTCAAGCGGCCTGAGGACCTGGACGAGAACGACTTCCGTCGTCACGGCCCCCGGTTCACCGGCGAGAACCTGGAGGCGAACCTGAGGCTGGCCGACAAGGTGGCCGCCATCGCGGCCGAGAAGGACATCACGCCGGCCCAGCTGGCGTTGGCCTGGGTCCTGGCCCAGGGCGAGGACCTGGTGCCGATTCCAGGCACCAAGCGCCGTGCGTATCTGGAGGAGAACGCCGCCGCGGTCGACGTCGAGCTGACCCGCGACGAGCTCGACCGGATCGAGGCCGAACTGCCCGCGGCGGCGGGGGAGCGCTACGACGAGACCGGCATGGCCTCGGTCAACCTGTAGCCGCCGCCGGGCGGGCGCGCAGGAACCGGTCGGGGTGCCGACGCTAGCCGGAGGCGGGCCGTCGCGGTCCGCCCCGGAGCGTCCCCGGCAGCTTCAGGGCGAGCCGGGGCAGATCGGACCGGGCTGCCGCCAGGGCCTCGTGCAGAGCGGCATCGGCACCCTCCGCGAGCGCGGGTCCGTGGCCGACCAGCAGGCGCTCGGGGTGATAGCCCCCGAGCGCGGCGCGGGGCGGAAGCAGTCGCAGCATGGGGTGGACCCCGGCCGGACGGCCGAGCGCGAACAGGGGGATCGTCCCGATCGCCTCGCTCACGACCAGCGTCTGCCGTCCCGGCCACCACAGCGCGAGCTCCCGCCACCACGGGCGGTCGACCACGGACACCACCTCGAGCGGGGTGCCCGGCAGCCTCGCCGGCAGCCGGTGAAGCGCGACGCCGAGCCGCGTCGCAATCGCCGCGCAGTCGCGGTTGTGCCGGCTCAGCAGCTGGACCACGCCGGCCGGTGGACCGAGGTCGGCCGCCGCGTCCAGAGCGGCCTGATCATCGAACGGATCGACCAGCCAGACGCCGTCCTCGGTGAGCAGGGCATGGGAGGCGCGGGCCATGGCGTCACCCTCGTACCAGGTGATCCCGGCGCCGTGCCGCTGGACTGTGGCGCTCATCCCGGGCACGTTGTCACACCGGGCGCCGCGCCGCCCGCCGCGGTCCCGGGCCGCGCACCGATGTCCTGGCACCGATGTCCTGGCTCCGGCGGGACTACCCTGCATCGCCGATGCCAGAACTCCCGGAGGCCGAGCGCGCCCGTCAGACTCTCGAGCAGGTGCTGGGCCGCCGGATCGTCCGCGTCGACGACCACGACACGTATGTCTGCCGGCCCCACCCGCCCGGGGAGATCGCGGCCGCGCTGGTCGGCCACGAGCTGGTCAGCGCCCACCGCCGGGGAAAGTTCATGTGGCTCCAGACCGACGACGGTCCCACGCTCGGCCTGCATCTGGGCATGGCCGGCAAGATCGTGCTCGGGCCCCCCGGGGATGTGCCGCGCTGGGACCGTTTCGCCGTCGAGTTCGAGGACGGCAGCCGGTTTGCCCTGCGGGACAAGCGGCGTCTGGGCCGGGCCATCCTGGATCCCGACTTCCGCCACGTCGGACCCGATGCGGCCGACGTCGGGCGCGACGAATTCCGCCGGCTGATCGGCACCGGCCGGGCGCCGATCAAGGCGCGCCTCCTGGACCAGCGGTGGATCTCGGGGGTCGGCAACCTGCTTGCCGACGAGACGCTGTGGCAGGCCCGGATCTCGCCCCAGCGCCCGGTGGGCTCGCTGACCGTCGAGCAGCTCGATCAGCTGCGTCGTGCCTTGCGAGCCGCGATTCGCTCGGCGATCCGGCAGGGCGGCGTGCACACCGGCCGCTTCATCCGCGCACGCGGCCGGGAGGGGGCGTGCCCTCGCGATGGACACGCCCCGCTCGAGCGGGCCACGATCGGCGGCCGGACGACCTACTGGTGTCCGGTCTGCCAGCTCTGAACGGCTCGGGCCGCGCGGTCAGCTCCAGCGTCACGCGGCGCCCTTCAGGCCGCGATCGCGGCCTGGCCGTGGGTGGAGGCCCACCGCCGGGCACCGCCCAGCTGCCAGAGACCGTCGAAGCCGATGTGCTGCTCCTCAGCCACCGCGCCCAGCTCGGCGCGGGCATCCTCGAGGCTGATTGCACACACGGCGGCCACCTCGGCGGTCGCCAGCGGCGCGTCGGCCCACTCCAGGACCTCACGCACGTCGGTGGGGTCCTCGCGCCGCGTGGCCTCGGGGGCGAGGTTGGCGATTGCCACCTCGTAGGCGGCCCCGGGCTGGAAGCCGGGCACGGACAGGCTGACGCCGTCGTGGCGCTGGATCTCGTAGGACGGGCAGGTGTAGCGATGGCCGCCGTCGTCGGTGCGGGCCAGCTTGTGGGCCATGGCCAGGGCGGCCGGGGTGGGGGCCCGGGCGGCCTCGAGGTCGGCGCTCAGCTGATCCGCGGTCTCCGGTTCGGCCATCCATGCCTCGAGCTCGGCGGCCTCGACGCCGGCCTGCTCGGCCGCGGAGGCCAGGGTCTCGGGGGCGTCGAGCAGGTCACCCGAGAAATGGCGGACCCGCAGCGCGCGCAGCATCACCGCCTCCTGCTCGGGGAGGTGGCGGCGGACGGCCACCACCGCCCGGCAGGCCGGCACGGTGGCCGCCATCCGCGGCCGCAGCGAGAAGTCCATCGGCATGTGATGCAGCTCGGACAGGCGCCGGAACGAGGCCGACTGGCGTTCGGGGGTGAACCCCTTATCCGCGTAATCACTGCCGCGCTCGGCCAGCCCGACCATGCACAGCTCCCAGGTCAGCTGGTCTCCGAACAGCCATTGCAGACGCCGGCGGGCGGGTTCGGCCGACCACGCGAAGGGGCAGCCAGGATCGGTGTACTCAGTGATCTTTAAAGCAGTCATTTGTGTCCCTCATGATCAAATCGGGCATGAGACGGGATGGATGGGCCATCCCGACCGTCACCTTCACCTTAGAAAGGCGATCGCTCATGGCTGAGCGGGCGCCCGAGGTTCTGCGGGTGCTGCTGCGCCGCTATGACCCCGAGGTCTTCGAGGTGGGGCGCGCGAACGCCCGGATCCGGCTCGAGGGAGCCGGCGAGCGGGCCTTCGACCTGGTCCTGGACGGCCGGCAGGCCAGGCTCGAGGCCGCCGACGGAGGGCGGCCGGACGCTCTCCTGCACGCCGACCCCGAGACCTGGCGCCAGATCGCTAAGGATCTCCGCGGAGGGATGGCCGCCTATCAGTCCGGCCGTCTGCGGGTGCGCCGCGATCTGCATCTCGGGGTGGGCTTTCTGGCCGCCACGGCCGGCGCCGGTGAGGAGGGCCTGCGCCTGCGCCACGTGGGAACCGACGAGGGCCCCGTCTCGGTGGCGGAGGCCGGGGCTGGGGAGCCGGTGCTGCTGATCCACGGGCTCGGCGCCACCAAGGTCTCCTTCCTGCCCACGGTGGCGGCGCTGGCCGGCCGCTTCCGGATGATCGCCGCCGACCTGCCCGGGTTCGGGGACTCGGTAAAGCCGCTTCGGGCCGGCTACGACCCGGCCTACTTCGCCCGCGCGATGGTGGCGTTGCTCGATGCCCAGGGGATCGAGCGGGCTCACCTGATCGGCAACAGCATGGGCGGCCGGGTGGCCCTGGAGATGGGCCTGCGCCACCCCGAGCGAGTGAACCGGATCGGCCTGCTGGCCCCGTCGCTGGCCTGGCTGCGCGAGCGGCCGTGGGCGCCGTTGCTGCGCCTCGTGGCGCCGCAGCTGGGGGTGATCCAGCCGGCTCCGCGGTTCATCGTGGAGGCGATCGTGCGGCGGGTCGTGCCCGGAGCCAGCCAGGAGTGGACGGCGGCCGGGATCGACGAGTTTCTCCGGTCCTATCTGACGCCCCGCGGGCGGGCCGCCTTCTACGCCGCGGCCCGCAACATCTACCTCGAGGAGCCCCACGGGCACGAGGGGTTCTGGACCCGCCTGGGCGAGCTCCAGCCCGACAGCCTGTTCGTGTGGGGCCGCAAGGACCCGCTGGTGCCGATCAGCTTCCAGCGCCATGTGCGCGAGACGCTGCCCGCGGCCCGGCATCTGGAGCTGGATTGCGGGCACGTGCCCCAGCTCGAGCGTCCGCGGCAGACCCATTCGGCGCTTCAGGACTTCCTCTCCGGAGTCCCGAGCCGGTAGCGCTCCGCTGCCGCAAGGGCGAGAAGGCGTCCGCGGCCAGAGCAGGTTAGCCACGTGGCCAAGTCACTTTCCGCGGGTTGCGCCCTCACCCCACAGCCGCCGGCGCAGGCCCGAGGCGCGGGCCACGGGACGCCCGACGGCGGCCCGGATCGACTCCTCAGGGCCGGCCAGGATGAGCTCGTGCCGGGCGCGGGTGGCGGCGGTGTAGAGCAGCTCCCGGGTGAGGATGCGCGAGTCGGGATCGGGCAGCAGCACGGCCGCGGCGTCGAACTGCGAACCCTGGCTCTTGTGGATGGTCATCGCGTACACGGTGTCGACGGCCCCCAACCGCGTCGGGCTGTAGCGGGCGATCGCACCGCCGCGCTCGAACGCGGCCGAGATCCGGTCGCCCGCCTGGATCACGACGCCCGTGTCCCCGTTGTTCAGTCCCAGCTCGTAGTCGTTCTCGGTGACCAGCAGCGGGCGGCCGGGGTACCACCGCTCACCGGTGGCCAGGCCCGGGAGCTCGAGCTCGAGCCAGCCCTCGGTGCGGGCCGTCCAGGTGGCGACTCCGTACGGACCCCGGCGATGGGCACACAGGATCCGGAACCCGGCCAGCGCCTCGAGCGCCGCCTCCGCCTCTCCCTGGCGGGCGGCGCCGATCATCCTCCGCGCGGCGTCCAGCATCGCCGCCCGGACCGGAGCCAGATCGGGCTCCTCGGCGATATCCGCCTCGAGCCAGCGCACGCCGGCCGGTGGGTCGCGCAGGAGCGCGATGACGGCGTCGGCGTCACCGGCCCGAATGGCGCCGGCCAGCTCGCCGATGCCCGCCCCGAAGCGGTGCCCGCGTGAGAGCACGACGATCCCGGCCGCCAATCCGTCACCGCCGCCCAGGCCGGCGGCTGCGCCCATGCCCGCGGCTCCGTCCCGCCCGGCGGCCGGCCCGACGATGTCGCCCAGCACCGCTCCGGCCTCGATCGAGGCCAGCTGCGCCGGGTCGCCGACCAGGACCAGGCGCGCCTCGCTGCGCAGCGCCTCCAGCAGCCGCGCCATCAGGGACAGCGAGACCATCGAGGTCTCATCGACGATGACCAGGTCGTGGGGCAGGCGGCGCTGGCGGTGGTGGCGGAAGCGGCTGTTGCTGTCCGGCCGCCAGCCGAGCAGGCGGTGAAGCGTCGTCGCCGGCAGGTTCGCGAGCTGCTCGCGGATCGCCTCGGGAACATCGAGCCCGGCCGCCTCGCCGGCCACCGCGGCCTGCAGCCGGGCGGCCGCCTTGCCGGTCGGTGCCGCCAGCGCGACCAGGGGCAGCGGTGCGCCGGCGGCCAGCGCCTGCTCGCCGATCAGGGCCACGATCCGGGCCACCGTGGTCGTCTTGCCGGTGCCGGGCCCGCCCGCCACGACGGCAAGCGGCCGGTGCACGGCGGCGGCCACGGCGCGGCGCTGGCCCGTGTCGCCCCGGCCGCCGTCAGGCGGCCCTGGAAAGACCCGCTCCAGGCCCTCCTCGAGCAGCGCAGGGTCGATCTCGCCGACCGCGCCGGCGGCCATCCGCAGAAGCGCGGCGGCGACCTGGACCTCCTCAGCCCAGTAGCGGTCCAGATAGAGCCACTCACCGGTCAGGCGCAGCGGGCGGACCAGCTCGCGCGCATCCTCCGGGGCCACCAGCGGGCTGGCCGCGACAGCGGCGACCCAGGCCTGCGGCTCGGGCCAGGCCAGCGTGTCGAGGTCAACCGGCTCCTCGGTGTCGACGGCCGCCGTAGCGCGGATCCGGCGCAGGTCCACGTGCACGTGGCCGAGCCGCGGGCCGCGGACGGCCAGGGCGACGCCCAGCAGTACGGACTCATTGCGCTCACCGGACAGCAGGCCCAGCCGGCGCGCCACGTGCACGTCGGCGGCGGACAGGACTCCGGCCCGGTTGAAGTCGCGCAGGAGACCCGAGGAGCGCTGCGCGAAGCGGGGGTCGAACGGATCGGCTTCGAGCGCGGCCCCGGTCGCCGCTGCGCCGGTGCTCACGCCGCCGGTGCTCATGCCGCCGGTGCTCATGCCGCCAGCGCCCCGCGGCCGTCCAGGACCTCGCTGAGGGCGCGGATCAGACCGGCCGGCGGCCGCCATGCGAACACGCCGGTGCGAGCCGCGCGCGGGCCGGCCGCCTCACCCGTCATGCCGCGCAGGAACAGATAGCCGACGCCGGCGATGCTCTGTTCGGGATCCACACCGGGCAGGCGCCAGCGCAGGTAGCGATGCAGGGCGACCAGGTAGAGCAGCGCCTGGAGGACGTAGTGGTGGCGCTGCATCTCGATCGCGATCGCCGGCGAGCGGTAATGGTGGGCGGCGAGCGGGGCGTCGGCCGGGCCCAGCCAGTTGGTCTTGTAGTCGAACACCGCGAAGCGGGGAGGCTCCGACCCGTCCGGCCCGGGCAGGCGCACGACGAGGTCGAGGCTTCCGGTGAGGTAGCCGCGCACGCTCTGTCGCAGCCCGGCATCCGAGAGGCGCTCGGCGTAGCCCAGCAACGGGTCCCCGGCGCTCAGGAAGGACCGAAGGGTGTTGGCGATGTCGCCCAGCCCGAGCGTTCCACGGGGCTCATCACCGCCGGCCAGCGGCAGCTCGAAACCGAGCTCGTCGAGCCGGTCGGCGCGGGCGATCTCGGTCAGCCGGAGCTCCTTGAACTCGGGGCCGAGCGGGGTGCGGAGCGCCGCGGCCAGCCCGGCGACGACGGCCTGCGGATCTCCGACGTCGGTCCCGCGGCGCGCCTGGACCTCGCTCACCCGGGCGGTGAGCTCGGCCTCCAGGTCCACGGCCGCGAAGTCGGCCGCCTCGAGCACGCGGTGAACGAAGGTGCCCACCTCGACGCCGACCGGCATCGCTCCGAGCGCCGGCGGGGCGGCTGCGCTGTCCGGCCCGCCGGGCGCCGCGGGGGCGATCACGGCCAGCGGACCGGAGGGCTCATCGCCGACCAGCGGCTCTTCGGGCTCGCTGCCCACCCAAATCTCGTGACTGGCCGCGGTGATGTCGGAATACGAGGTCCGCCGCCACTGCAGATCGAGCGAGCGCAGGAACGGAGAGACATCCAAATCGGCCGGCGCAGCGCGCGCTGCCCGCCACATCGCGCCCTCGCTGCCCCCGGCGCGCTCGACGCTGATCCGCCCTGGTGCGCGCTCGGCGATCTTGCCCAGACGGGCGGCCACGGCAGCGTCGTCAGGGGTGAAGCTCCCGCTCGGAGCGACCTCGCCGTCCTCGCCCCGCGCGAACAGGAGGCGGCCGAGAGGAGAATTGCGGCTGTCCCAGGAGCCGGCCCACCACAGCACGGCCTGGTGGCAGGCGCGGGTCAGGGCAACGTAGGCCAGGCGGAGATCCTCACCGCGCTGCTCGCGCAGGAACTGTTCGCGGTGGGCGTCGTAGTCGGGTCCCTCCAGGGCGACGTCGAGCGTGCGGGCATCGCCGGAGTCCGGATCGTGGAAGAACACCGGCTGCGGATCGCGGGCGATGTAACCGGGCTCCCACAGGAAGGGCAGGTAGACGATCGGGAACTCGAGGCCCTTGCTGCGGTGGATGGTCAGCACCTGCACCGCCTCGGCGTCGGACTCGAGGCGCCGGCTGCGCTCCTCATCACCGGTGTCGAGCTCGGCCTCGGCGATGCGGCTGCGCAGCCAGGCGGTCAGCGCCGTCGTCCCGAGCTGCTCCTCAGCGGCGGCGGTGTGCAGCAGCTGACCGACATGACGCAGGTCCGTGAGCGCCCGCTCGCCATCCTCGAGGCTGAGCATCCGGGCCGGGAGCCCCTCGGCCAGGGTGATCGTCTCCAGCAGCGAGGCCACGCCCCGGCTGCGGAGCACTCGGGCCCAGTCGTGCAGGCGCCGGTGGACCGCCTCCCAGGCCCAGGAGTCCTCATCAGCCGCGGCCAGCTGCGCGGCCGACCAGCCCAGGAACGGGGTGAGCACGGCGGCGTGAGCCCGCGACATCGAGGCCGGGCGCTCGAGCGCCCCGAGCAGCGCCAGCCAGTCGCGCGCCGGCTCGGTGGCGAACACGCTGCCGGCCCCGTTGATGACCGCCGGGACCCCGGCCGCCCCGAGCGTCTCCCGCACCATTGCCGCCTGCCGGTTGGTGCGCACGAGCACGGCCAGGTGACCGGGACAGACGGACGCCTGGTTCTGAGCCACGCCGTCGGGCGCGCGACCCTCGAGCTGGGCGCCGGATCCGAGCAGGGCGACGACATCGGCGGCGAGATCGGCCGCGATCAGCTCGCGCGCGCTGGCGTTGCGCGCGTAGCCGTATTGGGTTTGCGACAGGGTCGGATGGTCGCGCGTGAGCACCCGGAAGCGCAGCGGTGCGCTCACGGGCGCCCCCTGCAGCCGCGACTCGGCATGGGCCGGGGTGGCGCGGACATGGCGATAGACGATCCCCGGGTGCCCCAGCCTGACCTCGCTGAGGAGCGCATCATGGGCGTCGATCAGCCCCTGGTCGCTGCGCCAGTTGACCCGCAGGGTGGCCCGCGAGCCGGCCGTCCGGGCGGCCTCCAGATAGGAGTAGACGTCGGCGCCGCGGAACGCGTAGATGGCCTGCTTGGGGTCGGCGATGAGGACCAGCGTGACGCCGGTGTCGGCAAAGGCGCGGCGCATGATCGCCCACTGGGCGGGGTCGGTGTCCTGGAACTCGTCCACGAGCACGACGGCGAACCGGGCGGCCAGCTGCGCGGCGGCGCCCGCGCCACCGGGTCCGGTCAGAGTCCGATCCAGCCGGGTGACCAGATCGTCATAGGTCATGACCCGCAGCCCGCGCTTGCGGCGCTCGAACTCGGCGCGCACGGCGGCGGCCAGGCGTCCGCGCATGGCGGGCACCTCGCCGGGCCCCGAAACGATCGTCGCCGCCGGGTTCTCGATCGCGGCCCGGGCGATGGCGGCCGCCTCGGCGCGCCGGAAGGCGGGGGAGCCGGAGGGGCTGAAGCGCCGCACATAGAGATCGTCGATCGTGTCCGCGGCCAGCTCGCCCAGGTCCTCGACGAAGGTGATATCCGGGTCGAGGTCGCCGGCGATGCCGAGCCCGTCGAGCATCTCCTGGCAGAAGCCGTGCGTGGTGGCGATCGTGGCGCTGTCAAAGTCGGACACGGCTCGGGCCAGGCGCTCGCGTCGCCGCCTCACCGCCTCGGGGGAGCCGGCGGCCAGGCAGCTCAGCACGGGGTCGTCACTCGGGTCGACGCCGGCCAGGGCCCGGGCGAGCCCGCGCTCGGCGCTGACCAGGCGCTCACGCACCCGCTCGCGCAGCTCGCCGGTGGCCATCCGGGTGAAGGTGACCAGCAGCAGGCGCTCGAGCGGAAGCCCGTCCGCCACGTAGCGCGCGGCCAGCGCCGCGATCGTGTACGTCTTGCCCGTGCCCGCGCTGGCCTCGAGCACCGTGACTCCGCTGGGCAGCGGCCCGCAGACGTCGAACTCGCGGGCGTCGAGGGGCTCGTTCATCGGGCGCTCACCTGCTCGCGGTCGAGCAAGCCCGCCCACAGCCGGCGGGCCAGCCGGCCGACGCGCGAGGGATCCTCCTCTGCCCACCCGTCACCGGCCTCATCGGCGCGGGGGCGAAGCTCCATCAGCTCACTGAACGTCCTCACGCCGCCGAGCACGTACTGGTGCTCGGGCTCGCGGTCCTCGCGGTCAAAGCGCCACTCGGTCCGCCATTCGCGTTCGGCGGCGACGACGGGATCGAGCCCGCCGGCGGCGGCCGCCGCGTAGGCGGCCGAGGTGGCGGCGAACAACGGCAGGGGCTCGCGCAGACCACGGTCATGGAGATCGATCAGCGCCTCGAGCTGGGCCCGGGCCACGCGCACCCGCTCGGCGGCGCTCGGCGCCAGGGGCCCGACGCGCGAGACGCGCACATCGTCGCGACCGCTGGCCCGGCCGACCGTGGCGGCGGACAGCTCGCGCTCGGGTCGGCTGGCGGCCAGGGCCAGGAGGCGCACCCAGGCGGCCAGCCGATGCTTGGCCGCCACCCGTGAGTACGTGGCGCTGAGCAGAACATCGCCGCTCACCCCCGAGACGGTGCCACTCAGCCGCCGGCCGTCAGCCAGCTCCACACGCACATCGAGCGGATCCCCGACCGGACCGGCGGTGGCCAGCGACGCCGCCTGGGAGGCGATCGCGTCGACCAGCGGGTAGACGGCATTGATGACCGGGTGGCCGAGACGGCCGGGGGGCAGCGTCCCGCGGGCGATCTCCGCCCTGATCGCGGTGCGTCCGTCGACGCCGCCGAGCCGGGCTTCGAGCAGGCGCTGGCCGACCCCCCAGAGCTCGAGGCCGTCGAGCTCGACCGGAAGCCCGTCGGCGATCTCCTCCGCGGCACCGCCCAGGCTGATACCGAGCCGCTGGCGCAGGAAGGCCCGCACCGGATGCTCGACGAACCGGACCAGGTCCTCGAGCTCGATGACCGATCCGCCCGCCGGGGGCAGTGGTCCGGGCAGAAAGGGCGGGACCCTCCGGCGTGGTGAGCTGAGCGCTCGGGCACCATCCAGGGTCACGCGGTCAAAGCTCCAGGCCTCGCCGCCGGCCAGCGCGCCGGGGGCGAAGTTGCGCGGGTCGAAGGGCTGCAGGGGATGGCGGACCAGAACCTGATCGGTGGCCCGGCGGCTCGGTGCCTCGGCATCGACGCGGGCCGGACCGGTCCGATCCGCAGCCGCCGGGGCCGGGCCCGCGGGGATCACCGCGGTGGCGTCGACCAGATCGAGCAGCTCGCCGACCGGCACGGCCGGCGGTCGCGGCGAGTTGGTGCGCTCGTCACTGCCGCTGTAGGTCACGATCAGGCGCTCCGTGGCCGCCATCAGTGCGTCGAGCAGCAGCTGGCGATCCTCGCTCCGGGGGTCCCGCTCGCCGACCAGCGGATCGGCCAGCATCAGGTCATCTCCGTCGCGCGGCGTCTTGCGCGGAAACGCTCCGTCGTCGAGACCCAGCAGGCAGACAACCCGGTGGGGCACCGAGCGCATCGGCATCAGGGTGCAGACGGTCAGATGGCCGGTGCGGAAGTTGGCCCGCGTGGGCCGACCGGCCAGACGCTCGAGCAGGTAAGCCCGGATTTCCGCCGGCGCCAGAGCGCCGGCGCCGTGCGGTCCAGCCTCCTGGAGCAGGTCGTCAAGCAGCCGCCCGAGCTCGGCGCGCTGCCAGCGCTCTCGCGGAGGCGTGGCGGCGAGGGCATCGGCGGCCTCGGTGATGGCGCGGGCCCAGTCGGCCAGCGGCTGGGGACGGGCGAGAGCGTCCACGGCCGTGGCCAGCCGCTCGACCAGCTCACCCAGGCGGCCGGCCAGATCGATCGCGCGGCTGTCGACGTCATCCAGGGGCAGCACGCCGGCAAACAGGCGCTGGCCATCCTCGGTCATGGTCACGCCCAGGAGCAGGCGCTCGAGCCCCGCCGACCAGGTGCCCCCGGGGACCCGGTCGAGCTTGTATCGCTCGCGGTGGCGGCCATCCAACCCCCAGCGGATTCCCGCTTGGGCGATCCAGCCCTGCAGTCGCGTGAGGTCGTCGTCGTCGAGGCGGAACCGCCGGCGCACGGGCGGCCGGTCGGCCAGATCCAGAACCTCCGAGGCGGTCACCCGCCGGTCGGCCAGCTCGAGCAGCCGCACGACGACGCCCAGCAGGGGATTCGTCTGGCGCCGCGAGCGGTCGGCCAGCCGCACCCGGAGGTCGGTCGGTCTCAGGGCGGCCGGCAACGGCTCGAGCGTTTGATCCTCGAGTTCCTCCTCGTAACTCTCCCCGGCGCCAAAGGTGGCCTGGATCAGGGGCGCGAACGTCTCGATGTCGGGGCACATGACGATCACGTCGCGCGGCTCCAGCGTCGGGTCGTCAGCCAGCGTATGCAGGATCGCATCGCGAACCACCTCGACCTGGCGCGCGCGGCCATGGCAGGCGTGGATCTGGACCGAGCGGTCTTCGGGACTCAGGCTCAGCCGCTCGTCGGGGCGGCCGGTCAGCGGGACGCCGGGCGCTGCCCGGTCGGCGCGGACGTCGGCCTGGATGCGGGCCAGCAGGCCCGAGCCGGCGCCCGGCGCGGGGTGGACCACATCGGCGTCGAGTCCACCGCCGACGAGGTTGACCTCCATCTCCCGGGCGTCCACGCCCCACGAGGCGAGCAGGGGGTTGGTGGGCAGGGTGGCGGTCGGATCCTCACCCCGCCGGATCGGCGCCGGAGGAGTCCCGCTCGCACCCTGCCCGGCGCCGAGCGCGCCGAGCGCGCCGGCGACCTTCGACCACAGGGCCGGGGAGGGGTGGAGCAGGAACAGGTGCACGTCGCGGCCGTCGGCGAGGGCGCGCAGCACCTCGAGCTGCCCCGCGGGAAGCCGCGTCAACCCGAACAGCGAGAAGCGGGCGGGCAGCGCGGCCAGCCGCGGGTCTTCGATCAGCCGCTCGCAGGCGCGACGGCGGCGCTCGGCCGGGCCCGGCAGCGCGACCCGCGCCCGCAGCCGCCGCCACAGCTCGGCCTGCCACCTCGCCCCCGGCACCAGCGGCGACCCGGTGGCGTCGAGATCGCGGCCGTCCGCCCAGGCGGCAAGCATCCCCGGCCGGTGCAGGGCGTAACGGTCATACAGATGGGCCAGGTGACGAACGGTGCTGAGGCGGCGGCTGGCCCTGACCGGATCGACCGGCACCGCGCCGGCGCCGAGGTAGGTGGCCAGCGCGGCGAGCCAAGGCTCATCACGGTGCAGGTCCAGCACGTCGAGCAGGATCCAGGCGGCTCGCTCGGGCAGCCACGGGTCGGCCTCGGGCTCGATGCCCGAGGCGGCGGCCACCGCGTCGCCGACCAGGCGCTGGGGGAACGGGAAGTGGACGTTGGCACACACTCCGTCGGCACCCGATGGGCCGGCGCCGAGGACGCCCGACAGCCGCTGGGTCAGCCACCGCTCCATCCCCCGGGTGGGCACGGCCACTATCTCGGCGGCGAACGGGTCCGCGAGGGGGACGCTGAGCAGCGCGGCGAGCGCGTCGGCGAGAGCGTCGGCCCGGTCTGATCGATGGACGGTCAGCACTCGCCGATTGTCTCAGGCCCTGCTGTCGCCACCGGTTGATTTTCACGCCGGCCGGCGCACCGGGGCCGCGATTGGCACGCTGCGGTGAAAATTGTCACTAACTCCTTGCATTCGTCACCGCGGCGAGTTAGGATGCCCCGCGTCCACGAAAGTGACACCTCCTATGCGCAGCCCGAACCACACCAACTACCGCCCCGCTCTGGTCGCCGCCGGCCAGACCGGCGCCCGGCTGCGCCTGGCCTTCCCGGCCCGCCAGACCGCCCGTTCCGCCCTCACTGAGAGCACCGCCTGACGCCAGGTGGGTGCAGATCCGGATGTGAGGGCGACCCAAGGGGTCGCTTTTTTTATGACCGAAACCGTCAAGTAGAGGTGGCAACCCAATGACACACACCTGAGTCACACCCATCCGCAGTCATTACTCATAGCCACACGCCTCCGGTGACCTAGAAGTGTCACCGCGGTGACCGCTGCGCAGTCGCGCGGCGCCGCTTCGGCGCGGGCGATGGCCACAAACACAGACACACACACAACCACAGGACCCGATCAGAAGGGAGGGTCGACCGATGCAGTTCAACCACCAGGAGTACGCCTTCCTGAGCCGTCGGGGAAGCGTGCCGCCCGCCCTGCGGGCGCAGCGGCGTCCAGTGCCGGAGAGCGAGCCGTGGCGCCGGCCGGCGTCGGCCTCAGGGGCACCCACCGCCCGGAGCCGCCGGGGCTGGGGCATGCGTCGGGTGGGGGCGGCCGCGCGGCGCGGCGCCGGCTCGGCCC
>DASVYO010000027.1:0-2403 GCA_036392135.1 Solirubrobacteraceae bacterium | reverse complement strand
ACGCCGCGTATGCGTGTTCAGCCAGGACTTCACCGTGTTCGGCGGTTCTCTTGGAGAAGTGATGGCCGAGAAGATGTGCAAGGTCATGGACCTGGCGGCCAAGATCGGCTGCCCGGTGATCGGCATCAACGACTCCGGCGGTGCCCGCATCCAGGAGGGCGTGGTCTCGCTCGGCGCCTATGGGGACGTGTTCGTTCGCAACGTCCAGTGCAGCGGCGTGATCCCCCAGATCAGTCTGATCATGGGCCCGTGCGCCGGCGGCGCCGTGTACTCGCCGGCCATGACCGACTTCATCTTCATGGTCAAGGAGACCTCGCACATGTTCATCACCGGGCCCGACGTGGTCAAGACGGTGACCGGTGAGGAGCCGACCTTCGAGGAGCTGGGCGGGGCGATGAGCCACTCGACCAAGTCCGGCGTGGCCCACTTCGCCGCCGACGATGAGGAGAGCTGCATCGAGGACACCCGCTACCTGTTCTCGTTCCTGCCCTCGAACAACCTCGAGATCCCCCCGCGCGTGGTCCCCACCGACGATCCGCTGCGCGAGGATCCGGAGCTGGACACGATCGTTCCCGACAGTCCGAACAAGCCCTACGACATGCGCGAGGTGGTGCGCCGCATCGTCGACGACGGGGAGTTCTTTGAGGTCCACGAGCACTACGCCCGCAACATCGTCTGTGGCTTTGCCCGCCTGGACGGCTTTGTCGTCGGCGTGGTCGGCAACCAGCCCTCCCAGCTGGCCGGCGTGCTCGACATCGACTCCTCCGTCAAGGCGGCGCGGTTCGTGCGCACCTGCGATGCCTTCAACATCCCGATCGTGACCTTCTGCGATGTGCCCGGGTTCCTGCCCGGGACCGCCCAGGAGTGGGGCGGGATCATCCGCCACGGCGCCAAGCTGCTGTACGCCTACACCGAGGCGACGGTGCCCAAGATCACCATCATCACGCGCAAGGCCTACGGCGGCGCCTACGACGTCATGGCCTCCAAGCACATGCTGGCCGACTTCAACTTCGCCTGGCCGAGCGCCGAGGTGGCGGTGATGGGTCCCGAGGGCGCGGTCAACATCATCTACCGCCGTGACATCGCCTCCTCTCCGACTCCGGACACCCGCCGCCAGAAGCTGATCGAGGACTACAAGGCGCACTTCGCCAACCCCTATGTGGCCGCCGAACGGGGCTACATCGACGACGTGATCATCCCCCACGAAACCCGGCCCAAGGTGATCACCGCGCTGCAGACCCTGCAGACCAAGCGGGTCGCCGGACCCCGGCGCAAGCACGGCAACATCCCGCTTTAGAGTGAACCGCCGTCCGCAGCTGAAGCTGATCGCACCGGCCGCCTCACCCGAGGAGGCGGCGGCCGTGGTCGCCGCCCTCGAGCGCTTCATGCGCGAGACCGCGCCCGCCCCCGCCGAGCGTCCGGCGGCCCCGGATCCATGGCAACAGGCGGCCCTGTTCGAGGGGGTCCGGCGGAGTCCCGCCGACACCCCCCGGTGGCCGGTCTGAGTCCGCCCGTAACTCCCACCGACGCGGCCGCGGACGTGCCCTGAACGCCGCGCCGATGTAGCTGCGACCTCCTCTCTGGACGGTTAGGCCGGGAGCCTTGTGTCGCTTTCGCCAGGTTGTATTAGGAATGAGAATGGCCTGGCCAGGCGAACTCGTGCCCGTCGCGTGAACTTCGATTCCGATCCTTGACAGCAAAGTTCGGCTTCTGTAATAGTCGGCTTAGGGTGTAGTCGGGGGCTTCTGAAGGGGGCCAAAAGGGACCGGCTGCGACCGCATGAGGCATCAGCAGCGGCTGATGCGTGTGGCGTTCAGAGAGAACCGGGGCAGCGACCATTTTCGAAGGTGGTTGGCATGTTGGGCGGCCGTCGTTGGCCTACGCCGGAGCAACGAGCGCGGGCAGACCGCGCGCGTTCGGCCGGTCCGGCCTGGGCACGCGGCGCCAGCGGTTCTGGTTCGGCGTCGCCGGGCTGATCGCCCTGGGGCTGCCGTACCTCTCGATGGCGGTGGCCTCGATCAGGGCCGGGATCGACATTCCCGCGCCACCGGTGGCGCTACCCGCGATCTCCACCCCGCTGCCGCGGTTGCCCCAGATCGGGGCGCCCGCGGCGATGGCGCATCCCGTCAACGCTGCGCGTCCCGGCGCGGCCGTGCCGGTCCAGGCCACGGCGCCGGGCCGGGCGGTCACGACGAGCACCACGCACCGGGTCACACGCCGGCTCATCGTTCACCGCAGCACGGTCCGCCACAGCAAGGTGCCCGTCATCACCAGCTCCTACACCACCGCGCCGACTCCGGCTGCCTCACACGTTCCCACCATCTCGAGTGGGTCGGCGAGCGGACTGGCCGGAGCGCTGAACGCGGCGCCGATCGTCCTCAACAGCGAGCCCGTGCCGACGAT